>URDW01000071.1 GCA_900546735.1 uncultured Oscillospiraceae bacterium | reverse complement strand
GAGATCGCTCAGTGTCTCGTGGGCTCGGAGATGTGTATAAGAGACAGGTCTACGCTGATGAACGCGCTGACGGGCGCCGGCGTGCTGGCCGAGGACAAGCTGTTTGCGACCCTGGACCCGACCGCGCGCCGCCTGACCCTGCCGGACGGGCAAAATGTGATGCTCATCGACACAGTCGGTTTTATCCGCCGCCTGCCGCACCGGCTGGTAGAGGCCTTCCACTCCACACTGGAAACGGCCGTTTATGCCGACCTGATCTTAAACGTGTGCGACGCGGCCGACCCGAACTGCTTTGAACAGATGAAAGTGACATCCGACGTACTGACGGCGCTGGGCGCGGCGCGTGCACCGGTGCTGAACGTGCTGAACAAAAGCGACCTTTTAAGCGAAGCGCCCGTATTTATGGGCAAGACCGTTACGATCAGTGCGAAGACCGGCGACGGCATTGAAAAACTGCTTGATGAGATCGTTCGGATGCTGCCGCAGACGAAAAAGCGTGCGCGTCTTCTGGTGCCGTTCGCACAGGCCGGGGTGCTGGGCGAGATCCGCCAAAACGGCGTGGTCTACAGCGAGAACTACACCGAAAACGGCATTGAGGCCGACGTGCTGGCCGAGGCCGCGTTTTTGCAGGCGCACCGGACGCTGATTTTATGACAAAATCATAACGATTCATTTTAAGGCCATGGCGCGCATAAAATCCTATAGGAGTGATTTTATGCGTGTCATGACATTTAAGGCGAAACCCAAAATGATTTTCGGCATTATTCTGTGCGTTGTCGGCATTGTGGTGATCGTTTTGACGTTCCTCGGCAACCACCAGGCCGCGCCGGCCAGCGCCAGCGACAAGATAAGCGGCCAGACCGAGCGCGACCGCGCCGCGTTCCTGACCGGCTGCGGGTGGGAATTTGACGAGAACTACACCGAAAAAGAGATCGTCATTCCGACCGAGTTCAACGACGTGTACACACAGTACAATGCCATTCAAACCGCACAAAACTTTGATCTGGAGCCGTACAAGGGCAAGACCGCCACGCTGTACACCTACCGGATCACCAACTACAAAGGGCATGAAAACGACGACTACATTTACGCCGATATTCTGGTCAGCGGCGGTTACATCATCGGCGGCGACATCTGCTCGACCGATGCGGAAAACGGGTTCATGCACGGATTTTACGATGCAAAGACTGGATAAACTTGTTGCAAAAATTCAACTGATCTCCCGAAAAGAGGCTCGGGAGCTGATCAAAAGCGGGCAGGTGGCGCTGGACGGGTGCGTGTGCACCGACTGCGGCGCGCAGGTGCGCGACACGGCCGAGATCACGATCGGCGGCACGCCAAAGCGCTACACGCCGTTTGTATACATCATGCTGCACAAGCCGGAGGGCGTGATCTCAGCTTCCTCCGGCAAAAGCGGCGAAACGACCGTGACCGACCTGCTGCCCGGCGACGTGCGCCGCCCGGGCCTGTTCCCGGCCGGACGGCTCGACAAGGCAACGACAGGCTTTTGCCTTTTGACCGACGACGGCGCGTTTGCCCACCGCATTTTAAGCCCCAGAAGCCATGTGGCCAAAACGTACGAGGCGCGGCTGGACAAGCCGTTTGATGACGAGACGGCGCGCGACTTTGCCGCCGGCATGACCTTAAACGGGCAAAAGCTGCTGGCCGCCGAGCTGACCCCCTGCCCCGACCGGCTGCACCCGCAGGTGGTGCTGCGCCAGGGACTTTACCACCAGGTGCGGCGCATGTTTCAAAAGCACGGCATGACCGTGCTGGAACTGAAGCGCACCAAGATCGGCCCGGTGGCGCTGGACCCGGCGCTTGCCCCCGGCCAGTGGCGGGAAATGACGGCCGAAGAAGTGGCTGCACTGAACGCCGCTGTACAAAAACAGCAAAAATGAGCATTATCGCGGCAATAATTTTGACAAAATCTTAACATTATATATACTTCACAAAGATTTACTTATTTTTTTGTGAAAATAGTTGCAAATTGGTCAAAGCTGTTGTATAATACTGACAAATATAGCAGATAATTTTTGTGCAACTTTATTTGTACCATTTCTCATGTGTAAAAGGAGGAGTCATTTTGCCTAACCGATTGTTCCAAAGCGTTATCCACCAGATGCGCGAAGCCATTGACCGCACGATCGGCGTGGTAGACGAAAGCGGCACCGTGATCGCCAGCAGCGACCTGGGCCTGGTCGGCGAGGTGCGCAAGGGCGTGATCTCGGCCGGCGTGTTCAACGGCCTGCAGATTTGCGTGGATTCATGCACTTACAAGGCCTTCGGCAACGCCGTACACCCCGAATACGCCGTATTTGTGGACGGCACCGACGAGCTGTCCAAGCGTTATGCGGACCTGATCGCCGTTTCCCTGAACCAGATCAAGCTGAACAACGACGAAAAGTTCAACCGCGCAAACTTCATTAAAAACGTCATACTTGACAATATCCTGCCGGGCGACATCCTGATCAAATCGCGCGAGCTGCACTTCAACAACGACGCTACGCGCGTTGTCTTTCTGATCCGCATCAGCCAGCAGACGAGCGTTTCCGTTTTTGACGTGATCCAGAACTTCTTCCCCGACAAAAGCAAGGACTTTGTCATCAACATCAATGAAAAGGACATTGCCCTGGTCAAGGAAGTGCGCCCGAACGTAGACATCAAAGACCTGGAAAAGCTGGCCCGTTCCGTGTGCGACACGCTTTCCACCGAATTTTATGTGCAGGCGGTCGTGGGCATCGGCACCTGCGTGACCGGCATCAAAGAGCTGGCGCACTCGTTTAAAGAGGCGCAGGTGGCGCTGGAAGTCGGCAAGGTGTTCGACACCGAGAAATCCATCATCAGCTACGAAAACCTGGGCATTGCCCGCCTGATCTATCAGCTGCCGACCACGCTTTGCGAAATGTTCCTGCGCGAGGTGTTCAAGCGCGGCTCGATCGACAGCCTGGATCAGGAGACGCTGTTTACCATTCAGAAATTCTTTGAAAACAACCTGAACGTTTCCGAAACTTCCAGAAAGCTGTTCGTGCACCGCAACACGCTGGTGTACCGCCTGGAAAAGATCAAAAAACTGACCGGCCTTGACCTGCGCGAGTTTGACGACGCCATCGTCTTTAAAGTGGCGCTGATGGTCAACAAGTACTTAAGCTCCAGCCCGGTCAAATACTAAAACAAACGACCCGCAGGCCATGCCTGCGGGTTTTCACTGCATGCTTTCACCGGCAAAAGCGCACATATAAAGGAGGCGTGCCGGTATGTGGATCGTTTTTGCATTTGGGTCGGCGCTTTTTTCCGGCCTGACGGCCATTCTGGCCAAATGCGGCATTCAAAAGACCGACTCCACCGTGGCCACAGCCATACGCACCTGCGTAGTACTGGTTTTTTCCTGGCTGATGGTGGCGCTGACCGGATCAGCCGGCACGATCGGGGATTTAAGCGCCAAAACATGGGTGTTTCTGGTGCTGTCCGGACTGGCGACCGGCGCGTCGTGGCTGTGCTACTTCCGGGCGCTGGCCCTGGGCGACGTCAACAAAGTGGTGCCGATCGACAAGCTGAGCACCGTGCTGACGATGATCCTTGCGCTGATTTTTCTGCACGAGGGGTTTACCGCGCGCAGCGCCGCGGCGATCGTTCTGATCGGCGCCGGCACGCTTTTGATGGTCGCCAGGCAAAAGACCGCTGCCGCAGCGAAAACCGGCGGCAGCCGTGCCTGGCTGCTTTACGCCGTGCTGTCGGCCGTGTTTGCCGCGCTGACGGCAATTTTGGGCAAAATCGGCATTGCCGGCGTGGAATCGAACCTGGGCACGGCCATACGCACCTGCGTGGTGCTGGTCATGGCGTGGCTGATGGTACCCCTGACCGGCAAAAGCAAGCTGGTGCGCGAAGTACCGAAAAAGGAACTGCTTTTCATCTGCCTGTCCGGCATTGCGACCGGCGGCGCCTGGCTGTGCTATTACCGCGCGCTGCAGGACGGCCCGGCAAGCGTTGTGGTGCCCATCGACAAGCTGAGCATTCTGGTGACGATCGCCTTTTCTTATATCGTATTCAAAGAAAAGCTGACCAAAAAGGCAGCTTTCGGCCTGGTGCTGGTCGTAGCCGGCACCCTGCTGATGCTGGTGTGAACGTTCGCATAAATCTCACATCATTTGCGGCAGCTTTTTTGGCTGGCGTAAGTACAGCTGCACGCCTTGCCCCTGCGGCAGGCTGCAACGACTTTATAAAACAAAAAAAGACGGAGCACAAAGCTCCGTCTTTTTATATACAGCTATTCTCTTAGCCAAGCTCAGAGAAGTATTTGATGGTTCTGACCATCTGCGAGGTGTAGCTGTTTTCGTTGTCATACCAGGCAACGACCTGCACCTCATAAAGGCCGTCTTC
Source organism: uncultured Oscillospiraceae bacterium (assembly GCA_900546735.1). Taxonomy (GTDB): domain Bacteria; phylum Bacillota; class Clostridia; order Oscillospirales; family Acutalibacteraceae; genus Scybalenecus; species Scybalenecus merdavium. The sequence continues at coordinate 6,101 of URDW01000071.1, read as the reverse complement.
CACTTTGCTGACCATGGTCTGGGTAGCATCGAAGAGAGAACCGTAACGCATGCCGACGATGTCGGAGGAAACGATCTCGTCCTCGTTGTAGCCGTAGGACTCGGTCTGTGCAGCCTTCATAGCGGCGTTGATGCCCTCAACCGTGATGTCGTCACCCTTGACAACAGCCGTCAGGATCGTGGTGGAGCCTGTGGGGGTGGGCACGCGCTGTGCGGAGCCGATGAGTTTGCCGTTCAGTTCCGGAATGACCAGGCCGATGGCTTTTGCAGCGCCGGTGGAGTTCGGAACGATGTTGACAGCAGCCGCTCTGGAACGACGAAGGTCGCCCTTTCTCTGCGGGCCGTCCAGCGTCATCTGGTCGCCGGTGTAAGCGTGGATCGTAACCATGATACCGCTCTGGATCGGGGCATAGTCGTTCAGGGCCTTTGCCATGGGAGCCAGGCAGTTCGTGGTGCAGGAAGCAGCGGAGATAACCGTATCTTCGGGCTTCAGTGTGTCGTGGTTTACGTTGTAAACGATGGTCGGCAGGTCATTGCCGGCAGGTGCGGAAATAACGACCTTGCGGGCGCCGGCTTTGATGTGCGCCTCAGCCTTGGCCTTAGAGGTGTAGAAACCGGTGCACTCCAGCACAACGTCTACGCCCAGTTCGCCCCAGGGCAGGTTGGAAGCGTCGGCTTCTTTGTAAATTTTGATTTCCTGACCGTCCACGATGATGGAATCGTCGGTGCTGGAAACTTTGTCGGCCAGCGCATATTTGCCCTGCGAAGAATCGTACTTAAGAAGATGCGCAAGCATTTTGGGGCTTGTCAGGTCGTTGATGGCAACAACTTCATAGCCTTCTGCGCCGAACATCTGACGGAATGCCAGACGGCCGATACGGCCAAAACCGTTAATAGCAACTTTTACCATTTGAATTACCTCCAAATATTTTTGACTTTCGGGGCAGCCGGGCGCCGCCCTTTTATTGCCTATATTATTTTATACTCTTTAAAACAAATAATCAAGCTTTCTCGCGGCATTTTTGCCAAGGCGCAAAAGTTTGTGGAAGTTTGACAAATTGACCTGCCCGGCGCGTCAAAAAAATAACGATTTTTTCAAAAAAATTCCAATGAACACTCTTGAAAACAGCTTGCGGGCAGATCGCAGGCGCAGATCAATGCCGTTCGTCGCGGCCGTCCGGCATTTGCGTATACACGGTGTTTGCGTCGTTTTTTACGTCGCGCTCTGCGTTTTTAAAGCGAAAATACACAAAAATGTCGATCACGGCGTACACCACGAACGCCGCGCCGGTCAGCCGGGTGACGGCCACGGCCGAGCCGAAGGGGTTGAACACAATTAAAAAACCGGCCAGCGCTACGAGCGCCGCCGTAACGGCGCCCAGCCACCACGCGCCGCCGAAGCGCCGCACCTCAAACGCTTTAAACAGGTCGGCCGCGCCCTTCACGATCAGGTACACGCCCAAAATGATCTGCATGGCCGAAACGAACGCCTCGCTCTTCACGCAAAGAAAAATGCCGAAGACAAGCAGCAAAACGCCCGGCACGATGGCCAGCGAAGCAAGCAGCGACGAGTGGTTCGTGACAAAAGAAATGATGAGCGCCACGCCGGCGGCGATGCACAAAATGCCGATGAGCACGCAGATGGTCTTGACCGTGATGGCCGGAAACACCAGAAGCACAACACCGACCACCAGCGAGGCAAGCCCCATGTACAAGCTGAATTTTTTGGCGCCCTTTAAAATATCCAACATTCCGATCCCTCCAGACCAGCATTACAGGTCGGTGCGCAGCATCGTAAAGCCCGTGACCTGCATGTTTTTCGTGTTATTCAGGTCCCGCCCGGTGAACGTGATGCGGAAGCTGCCGACGTCATACGTCATGGACGAAACGGCCGCCGTGCCGAACTGCGCCACAAACTGCGTGTAGTCCAGGTAAGACGCGCCGTCGATCAAATCGCCGATCGCGCCGCGCATGCCGACCGGGTACGCATTTACACCATATGTATTAATATCTGCCTTTGTGAAATAAAAATACACTTTGTAGGCAGAGGAAAAATAAATGTTGTGCGCGCTGTCGGTCTGGTTCGGCGTTTTAAGCGAACCGCCGACCAGGTCCTTGTAAGCCTTTACAAACAGATCGGCCTTTGCCTGCGGCACCGTAAAGCTGCCCTTGACGGCGGCCGTGGTCTGCGGCTTTACACCCGCCTTGGTCTCGCCCTCATACGGCGCAGCCGTGGTCTGCATCGGGTGGCTGGCGTTTTCGTTCACATTCGGGTACGTCGCCTTTTGTGTAGTCGTGACCTGGCTCCACGGCGCGGTTTCGGGCGCCGTTGTCGTTTCGCCCTCCTCGGTCTCCTCGTCACCGCCGATGACGCCGTCTGAAAAGCCGAATTTCACATAGTCGTTGCCGACGCCTGCCGTATCTTTCGAGCAGGCGGCCAGCCCTGCGGCCGCGGTCACGCACAGCAGCAGGCAGATGATTTTTTGCTTTGCCTTCATTTTTATCCCTCATATCCTTAAATCGTAATAAGTAATGCCCCTATTTTAACGTATCCGGCGCAAAAAGTAAAGCATGCGTGAAAAGGAACATTTTCCGCGCCCGGCAGGAATTGACAAAGGCGCGGGGATTTGCTATATTTAATCTATATGCCGCGGCGAAACTGCACACTGCCGCTGCGGCGCGGAGGACTGAAGAAGATGAAAGTGAAAGACTTGCTCGGCAAAACGGTGGAGACCGTGGCCGACGGCGACTGCGAAAGCCAGAAAATCATGACAAAAGGCGCCTACATGAAGCAGGTGGGCAGCGGCATTTACTCGCTGTACACGCCGGCCAGGCGCATCACCCGAAAAATAGAAGCCATCATCCGCGAAGAGATGGACCGCATCGACGGGCAGGAAGTGCTCTTCCCGGTCGTCATGCCGGCGGCGCTGTGGAAAAGCAGCGGCCGTTACTACTCCATCGGCAGCGAAATGGTGCGCTTTGCCGACCGCAGCGGCAAAAACGCCAAAAACGGGCAGGACGAATACAACATGGTGCTGGGCATGACACACGAGGAAGCGGCCGTGCACCTGGCAAACAACGCCGCCTCGTCCTACAGCGACTACCCGTTTATGATCTACCAGATCCAGACCAAGTTCCGCGACGAACCGCGCTCGCGCGCCGGTCTGATCCGCGTGCGCGAATTCACCATGAAAGACGCGTACTCCTTCCACACCTCGCAGGAGGATCTGGAGGCGTACTACGAGCGCGCTTACCACGCCTACGAGCGTATTTTTGCGCGCGCCGGCATTCCTGAAGTCATTGCCGTCAAGAGCGACTCCGGCATGATGGGCGGCTCCGTTTCGCACGAATTCATGCTGCTGACCGGCATCGGCGAAGACACCATTGCCATCTGCCCCGAATGCGGCTACAAGGCCAACATGGAAGCGGCCGAGTGCATTTGCGACAAGCTAAACGGCGAGACCGCCCCGCTGACCGAGGTGGAAACACCCGAGCAAAAGACGATCGCCGACGTTTGCCGTTACCTGCACGCGGACCCCGCCGCCTCATGCAAGGCCGTGGTCTACCGCCGCAAAGACAACGACCGGTTCGTGGCCGTATTCATCCGCGGCGACCTGGAGGTCAACGAAACGAAGCTCAGAAACGCGATCGGCTCCGACATCTACCCGGCCGAAGACATCAGCGATGCCGACTTTGACGCTGGTTTCATCGGCCCGGTCGGCCTGCGCGCCGACTGCGACGTGGTCTACGACCGCAGCCTGCAAAGCGCCCCGGCGCTCGTCTGCGGCGCGAACAAGCCCGGCTACCACTACACCGGCCTGAACATGGAGCGCGACTGCCCAAACGCCGTGTATACGGACGTGGCACGCATCACCGCCGGCGGCATCTGCCCGCAGTGCGGCAAAAAGACGATCACCATTCAAAACGGTATTGAAGTGGGCAACATCTTCCAGCTGGGCACCAAGTACACCGAGGCCATGGACATGACCTACACCGACCGCGACAACACGCAGAAGCACCCCATCATGGGCTGCTACGGCATCGGCGTGGGGCGGCTGGTGGCCTCCGTATGCGAGGCAAGGCGCTACAGCCGCACCCGTTTTGACAAAAAGGCCGGCAAAGAAGTGACCAGCTGGTTCCCGGTGTGGCCGATGACGATCGCCCCGTGGCAGGTGCAGCTTTGCGCGCTGAACGCCGCGAAGAACGAAGAAGTGCACGCCATGGCCGACCGCCTGTACAAAGAGCTGCAGGACCTGGGTGTGGAAGTGCTTTATGACGACCGCGCCGTCAGCGTTGGCTCCATGCTGAGCGACGCCGACCTGATGGGCGTGCCGATGCGCATTCTGGTCAGCCCCAAAACACTGGGCCGCGGCGCCGTGGAATACACCCGGCTGAACGTGGACCCCGAAAAGACCGTGACGGCCGACCTGGCGCCGGACGAAGCGGCAAAGACCGTGGCCGCCGACGTAAAAGCCGCGCTGGCTGCACTCAACAACATAGAATAAACACAAAGCGGCCCGGCGTTTTGCCGGGCCGTGCTTATGGAGGACAAAATGGCCGAATATTTTGACGTCATTACGCCAAACGGCCGCGAGACCGGCCTTTGGAAAACGCGCGAGGCCGTGCACCGCGACGGCGACTGGCACAAAAGCGTACACATTTGGGTATATGCCGGCGGCAAATTTCTGTTTCAAAAGCGCCGGGCCGACAAGGACAGCTTTCCGGGACTGTGGGACGCCGGCTGCACCGGCCATGTAGACGCCGGCGAAACCTGGCGCAAAGCAGCGCTGCGCGAGCTTGCCGAAGAGCTTGGGCTGACCGTGCGCCACGATCAGCTCGAATATATTGCCGTGGAAGACCTTTGCGTGGTGCAAAGCGGCGAAAAGCCCTTTGTTTCCAACGAGAAATGCTGCATCTACCTGCTGCAGATGGACGAACAGCCCGAAATCACATTTCAGGCCGAAGAGATCAGTGCGGTGCAGTGGCTGGACACGGCAGAAGCCGACAAGCTGGTCGGCAGCCGCACCTGCTGCATTTTGTCCGAAGAATACAAAAAGGTAAAATGTTACCTAATGCCGGAGATCACACCGATCCGCCCGGGCGACGAAAAAGAGCTCTACGCCCTGTTTTACGACACGGTGCACGAAGTGTGCAAACGTGATTACCACCGCGCCGAGCGTGACGCCTGGGCGCCGCACGAGACCGATCTGCCGGCCTGGAGCGCCCGGTTTTGGGAGAGCACGGCCCTTTGCGCCCGTGCAAACGGTAAAATCACCGCGTTCGGCAATATCTATGAAGACGGCTATCTGGACTGCCTGTATGTGCAAAAAGATTTTGCCGGCTGCTCACTGGGGCGGCGGATGCTGCAGGCGCTGGAGGCGGCCTGCCCGGCCGAAACCATTCGGGTGCGCGCCTCCAAAACGGCCAAGCCGTTTTTTGAAAAATACGGCTACCGCACGGTAAAAGGCATTACAGTCACGCGCGCCGGCTGTGCGCTTGTCTGTTTTGAAATGGAAAAGCACCGCACACCGCAGAGCGCTTTGGCACAAAAATAAACAACACGGAAAAATGCGCCCTGCAAAACAGGGCGCATTTTGGTTACCAATAGCGGCGCGGATCGTCGGTAAGGCCAAGCAGATAGTCCGTGCTGGTGCCGTAGAACTCGGCCAGACGGCACAGCAGATTTAAAGGCAGTTCGCGCTGGCCGTTTTCATAGCGCGAATAACATTCCTGCGAGCACTGCAAAACGGCCGCCAGATCCTTTTGCCGCAGATCACGGTCCTCGCGCAGATCTTTGATTCGTAAATTCATAACGGCTTCACCGTTGTTATTATATGATATACCGAAATGGCATATTGACAAATATGCCGTTTTGGTATATATTGAAAAAGAACCAGGTCAAAATGACTATGCCCGGCCGGCAGGGTGAAGGATGGCGGCTGGAGCGAAGGTGGTTTTGCGGCCTGCTTCGTCGGAACAAGTTTCGTATCGCTTGTTCCGGCTTTTATTTTTTCCTGAATGAAAAGCCGAAAGTGCGCTTCGTCGGGGCAAGCTGCGTATCATTCGTGATGCCTTTTTTATTTCCCTGTGCAAAAGGCATCC
>URDW01000070.1 GCA_900546735.1 uncultured Oscillospiraceae bacterium | reverse complement strand
AGATCGCTCAGTGTCTCGTGGGCTCGGAGATGTGTATAAGAGACAGGTGCATGGCGTTGCCGATGTTGCTGCCGCAGCTTAAAACAAAGTAAGCGTTTTTACCGCCTTCAAACCGGGCCTGTCTTAAGTAGTTTTCAAAAATGCGGGGTACGCGGTAGGCGTAAGCCGGGCAAACAAAAACGTAAGCCGCCGCTTTGTTTTGAAATGCGGGGAATTGCTTTTCTCGTAAATCCGCCGTAATGTCGTATGCTTCGTCGTGCAGCTGCGCTGCCAGCACCTGCGCCAGCTTTCGGCTGTTGCCGGTGCCGCTGTAATAAATAACCATCTTTTTCCCTCCGCTTTTATCATACCGTAATTTACCGAAATTGTAAACCAGTTTTGGCCGCAGAATTTGCCGCAATCGCACTTAGCCGCAGGGAAAGTCGGAAAAGCGCGGCTCGAAAGTTAGGTTAAACTAACAAAATTATTTATTTAGGTTTTAACCGTTGACAAAGCGGTTAGTCTGTGATAACTTATATGTGGTTAGTTAAGGATAACTAAAGAGGTGAGAGAATGATGCCATTGACTTTTGCGAATGTCGGCGAAGAAAACACGATCCGAAGGGTGGGCGGAAATGAAGAAACGCGCCGCTTTTTGGAAAATCTGGGTTTTGTGTCCGGCGCAAAGATCATGGTCCTTTCCCAGATCGGCGGCAATGTAATTGTGAACGTTAAGGATTCGCGCGTTGCCGTCAATGCGGAAATGGCACGCCACATCATGATATGACCTGACCACCGGTCAGTTTGTAGAAATAGAAAGGAGTTGCAGTCATATGACGCTTGGTGAGGCAAAGGTGGGCAGCACGGTCACGGTCGTAAAGATCGAGGGCGACAGCGCCTATAAGCGCCGTATTATGGACATGGGTCTTACCAAAGGCACAGAGATCTACATCCGCAAAGTTGCACCGCTTGGCGATCCGGTCGAGATCACGGTGCGCGGTTATGAATTGTCTGTGCGCAAAAATGACGCGCAGTGCGTTGAAGTTAAGTAAGACACCTGTAAATCACTGTACATAAGGAGGATAACATGTCAACAAGAATTGCACTTGCGGGCAACCCGAACTGCGGCAAAACCACCATGTTTAACGCAATGACGGGCGCAAATCAGTACGTCGGCAACTGGCCCGGCGTTACCGTTGAGAAAAAGGAAGGCAAGCTGCGCGGCAAACATAAAAAAGAGGATGTTGTCGTAACGGACCTGCCCGGCATCTATTCGCTTTCGCCCTATACGCTGGAGGAAGTTGTCAGCCGTGATTATCTTTTAAAAGAAAACCCGGACGTGATCGTTGATCTGGTCGACGCCACCAACATTGAAAGAAACCTGTACTTAACTACGCAGCTTTTAGAAACGGGCATTCCGGTCGTGATCGCGCTGAACATGGCCGACCTGATCAAAAAGCGCGGCATTAAGATCGACACCAAGCGCCTTTCCATGCTGCTGGATTGTCCGGTGATCGAAACATCGGCGCTTAAGTCTCAGGGACTGGATGCACTGATGGATGAAGCGCTGGCAGTCTGTGCGCAGAAAGATGCGCCGATGCCGCACGAGATCTTTTCCGACACGCTGGAGGATGCCATCCGCCAGATCAAAACGCTTTTGCCGGAAAGCATACCGGCGCATGAAAAGCGCTGGTACGCCATTAAAGTGCTGGAAAATGACAGCAAAGTCATGGAAAATCCGGCGTTGTCCGCTGAGCTGAAGGCAAAGGCCGAAAGCCTGCGTAAGGCGCTGGAAACGGATGCAGACAGCGACATGGAAAGCATAGTGACCGACGAACGTTACGGCTTTATTCAAAAGCTGGTGAAAACGACGGTCAAAAAGCCCAACACCAAAATGACGGTTTCTGACAAGATCGACCGCATCGTCACGAACCGATTCCTCGGTCTTCCGATTTTTGCGCTTGTTATGATCGCCGTTTATTATGTTTCCGTCACCACAGTCGGTACCTGGGTAACGGACTGGACGAACGATGTCTTTGTCGTTGCCGTTCAGGATTTTGTTTCGAGCATTCTGGCCGGTATCGGCGTGGGCGACATTGTGACCGGCCTGGTCGTAGATGGTGTGATCGGCGGTATCGGCGCTGTGCTCGGCTTTGTACCGCAGATGGCCATTTTGTTCCTCTTTCTTTCGCTTTTGGAAGACTGCGGCTATATGGTGCGCATTGCGTTTGTTATGGACCGTATCTTCCGCCACTTCGGCCTTTCGGGCAAAAGCTTTATCCCGCTTTTGATTTCCTCGGGCTGCGGCATTCCCGGCATTATGGCCTCTAAAACGATCGAGCAGGACAATGACCGCCGCCTGACGATCATGACCGCCACCTTTATTCCCTGCGGTGCAAAGCTGCCTGTTATTGCACTGATGGGCGGTGTGGTCACCGGTTATGCGACCGGTAACTATGTTGCCGGCGGCCTGATGGCGCCTGCTATGTACTTTATGGGCATTGCAGCCGTGTTGATCTCTGCGATTATTCTGAAAAAAACAAAACCGTTTTCCGGCAAGCCGGCGCCGTTTGTTATGGAACTGCCGCAGTACCACATTCCGCAGCCGAAGACCGTGCTGCTGCATGTTTGGGAACGTCTTAAGGGCTTTATCATCAAAGCCGGTACGATCCTGTTCGTTGCCTGTGTGGTAATTTGGTTCCTTGGTGCCTACGGTGTTGAAAACGGCAGCTTTGGCCTGGTGGATGACGCCGGCAACAGCCTGCTTGCCATCATCGGCAGCTTTATTGCGCCGATTTTTGCGCCGCTTGGTTTTGGACAGTGGCAGCCGGTGGCCGCTTCGCTTTCCGGTTTCTCCGCAAAGGAAATGATCGTGTCCAGCATGGGTGTGCTGGCCGGTTTGGCGGAAGAAGTGTCCGAAGACCCGGTCACCGTCGCACAGGCTGTGGCCGCCTGGTTCCCGAGCTCGCTCGCAGCCATATCATTTTTGATCTTTAACTTGCTGGATTCTCCGTGCCTGGCTGCGATTGCCACCATGGCACAGCAGATGCAGTCTAAAAAATGGTTCTGGTTTGCGATCCTTTACCAAAACCTGTTTGCCTATGTGGTCTGCCTGTGCATTTACCAGATCGGCACGTTGATCACCGGCGGCGCATTCACCGTTTGGTCGGCTGTCGCGATCGTGCTGCTCGCCGTTATGCTCTTCCTGCTTTTCAGGCCGGATCCGTATAAAAACAAAAAGGTTTACGCAAAGCGTTCTGTTCAGGCTGCACAGTAAAACCGCGGCCGGACGGTGCAGAAAGGAGACGCTTTATGGTAGCAGATATTATTGTTGTTGCGCTGGTGCTTGCGTATTGTGTGTTCGTGCTGGTCAGGCGTTTTAAGGCATCTAAGCAGACAAAAGAAAATCCTTGCGCCGGTTGCTGCGGCAGCTGCAGCGGGTGCAGCGCCTGCTGTTCAGCGGCGCCGCATGCGAAGCCTGAAAAGAGGACGAACAATGGGTAACGCAACCGAGTCTCTGATTTATGTGCTGTTGTTTTTTGTCGGTGCATACCTTGTGGTCGTTTTGGCCATGGAGGGTGTAAAACGCATCAAGGCGTTTGCCGCAAAGCGCAAAGGCCGCCGTGCAGACAAATATGTACCGGCACAGGGGCAGCCGGAAAACAAAGCAAATCTCCCGTCTGACGATGAGGGTACACGCTGAAAGGAACGGAGGGGTCATAATGAATCCAGCTGATATTATTGTGGTCATTATCGTTGCCGTTTTGCTGGGGTTGGCCGTTTGGGGTTCTGTAAGGCACTTCAAAGGCAAAGGCGCCTGCTGCGGCGGCGGTGCAGACAAGGGTGACAGCGCGTGCTGTGAACACTGTAAACAAAAGAAAGACTGAGGTAAATGGAACTTTCAACACAGCAGATCAAGTATCTTTTTGCCATCATCGCCGTATCGAAAAATGGCGAGGCAAAAAGTGTGGACATTGCACAGAACCTGGGCGTAAAAAAATCAAGCGTCAGCAGCATGCTGGTATCGCTTGAAAAGAAAGGCCTGATCACAAAAGCCTATTACTCTAAAGTCCGGCTGACCGATTTCGGCTTGCGCATTGCGAATGAAAAGTATAAAAAGTTTCATAACCTGACAGTGCATTTCTGCAACACGCTTTCTTTGTCAGAGGCAGATGCCAAGCGACTTGCTTACCTTGTGATCGGTAATGCAGACGACATTGATTTTACATTTACCAGGCCAGCTGTTTGACTTGCAGCGAAAAGGACACGGGTGCCAGTGCATCCGTGTCCTTTTTTTATAAAAAGTGTGTGCGGTGGACACTTTCCTAAAAAGTGATAAATTTCTGTTTACAAATTTGTATTATTTGTTATAATATACTCATATTCTATAATTTTAGGAGGTAATGTTTTGGACATCCCAATAGGGTGGCAACTATTTTTACAGGTGGTGCTTATTTTCATCAACGCTGTTTTTGCAAGTGCGGAGATCGCCATCGTCTCCATGAATGACGTCAAGCTTGAAAAAATGGCAGAGCAGGGCAATAAGCGCGCCAAAAGACTTTATAAACTGACTTCCAAGCCGGCCGGCTTTCTGGCGACCATTCAGGTCGCGATCACGCTGTCGGGCTTTCTTGGAAGTGCATTTGCCGCCGACAATTTTTCAGACATCATCGTAGAGTGGCTGCTGGACCTGGGCGTAAAATCGGTCAGCGCTTCCACGCTGAACACGATCTCGGTCGTTGTGATCACGATCATCTTGTCGTACCTGACACTGGTCTTCGGCGAGTTGGTGCCCAAGCGCATCGCAATGCGTAAAACCGAGCAGCTGGCACTTGGTGTCAGCGGTCTCATCAGCTTTTGTTCCAAGATTTTTGCACCGCTCGTGTGGCTGCTGACCACATCCACAAACCTGGTGCTGCGCATTCTGCGCATCGACCCGAATGCGGACGAGGAAGAGGTCAGTGAGGAAGAGATCCGCATGATGGTCGACGTTGGCTCCGAAAAGGGCGTGATCGACAAGTCTGAAAAAGAAATGATTCAAAACGTTTTTGAATTTGACGATAAAGAGTGCGGCGAGTTTTCGACCCACCGCAAAGAGATCGTCGGGCTCGACATTGACGACCCGCTTGAGGTATGGGACCAGACGATCACATCGAATTCCCACAGCCTTTTCCCGGTCTATAAGGACACGGTCGACAACATTTTGTTCGTACTCAATTCAAAAATCTATTTCCGCCTGAAAAATAAAACCAAGGATCTGGTGCGCCGCGAGGCATTTTCCCAGCCGCTTTATGTGCCTGAAAGCATGGGCATCGACATGCTGTTTTCACAGATGCAGAAAACGCACAACCACTTTGCCGTGGTGCTGGATGAATACGGCGGCACCGTCGGCATCATCACGATGAACGACCTGCTGGAGCAGATCGTCGGCGATCTGGAAAACGACGATGTAGAAGAGGAGCCGGAGATCGTGCAGCTTTCAGACGACTCCTGGCAGATGCAGGGGCTTGTGTCACTTGACGATGTGGAGCGCACCCTGAAAGTCAAGCTGCCGGTCGATGAGTACGAGACGCTCAGCGGTTACATTTTCGGCCTGTACTGCGACATCCCGAAGGACGGCGCTAAGTTTTCCATTGAAACAGATGATTTAAAGATCGACGTGACCGACGTGCAGCTGCACACGGTGAAAAGCTGTATTGTCACGCTGAAAAAGCATAAAAATCCTGAAAACGAAGAAGGTTGATTATGGCTAAGTACACGATCGGCGTAGATTTCGGCACGCTTTCCGGGCGTGCCGTACTTGTAAACGCCAAAACCGGCGAAGAGCTTTGCGCAGCGGTTTATGAATACCCGCATGCTGTTATGGACCGCAGCCTGCCCAGCGGCAAAAAGCTTGGCCATGACTGGGCGCTGCAGGATCCCAACGACTATGTAGAGGTGCTTTATCATACGATCCCGCAGGTGCTTCGCGACAGCGGCGTTTCGGCAGAAGATGTGATCGGCATCGGCACGGATTTTACGGCCTGCACGCTGGTCGCCTGCAAAAGCGACGGCACGCCGCTTTGTAATGTGCCTGGTTTTGCGGACGAGCCACACGCCTATGTAAAACTCTGGAAACACCATGCCGCCCAGAGCTACGCGAATCGTTTAAATGCGATCGCGGCAGAGCGCCGCGAACCGTGGCTGGCCAACTACGGCGGCAAGATCTCTTCTGAGTGGGCCGTTCCAAAGATTTGGCAGGTGCTTGATGAAGCGCCGGCGGTCTATGCCGCAACCGACCGTTACATAGAAGCGGCCGACTGGATCATCTGGCAGCTTTGCGGGCACGAAACACGCAATTCCTGTACGGCAGGGTATAAAGAGATCTGGAACAAAAAGGCCGGCTATCCGTCCAAAGACTTTTTTAAAGCGCTGGATGCGCGTTTGGAAAATGTGGTAGAAGAAAAGCTCTCCACCAACATCACGCCGCTCGGTCAGCGCGCCGGCGGTCTGACGGAGGAGATGGCGGCACGCCTCGGGCTGAAGCCTGACACTGCGGTTGCCATCGGCAATGTGGATGCGCATGTCTGTGTGCCGTCTGTCGGCATTGATGCGCCCGGCAAAATGCTGGCTATTATGGGCACCTCTACCTGCCATATGCTGATGGGGACGGAGGAACGTCAGGTGCCCGGTATGTGCGGCGTTGTGGAAGACGGCATTCTGCCCGGCTTTTTTGGCTACGAGGCCGGACAGTCCTGTGTCGGCGACCATTTTTCTTGGTTTATTGAAAACTGTTTGCCGGCGTCGTACCGCGATATGGCGGAAAAAGAACAAAAAAACATCCATGCGTTTCTGCGCAGCCGCGCAGAAAAACTGCGCCCGGGCGAAAGCGGCCTGCTGGCGCTCGATTGGTGGAACGGCAACCGCAGCGTGCTTGTGGATGTGGACTTAACGGGCATGATGCTCGGCATGACGCTGCAGACCAGACCGGAAGAGATCTATCGTGCATTGATCGAGGCAACGGCCTACGGCACGCGCATGATCATTGAAACCTTCCGCGAAAACGGGGTAGATGTCAATGAATTCTATGCCTCGGGCGGTATTTCGCAAAAAGACCCCATGACGATGCAGATCTATGCCGATGTTATTAAAATGCCGGTCAAGATCGCCGGCTCAGCGCAGGGCCCCGCTTTTGGCTCCGCTATTTTTGCGTCGGTTGCGGCCGGCAGCGCCGCCGGCGGCTATGACAGCATTTTTGAGGCGGCACGCGCCATGGGCAAGGTGAAAGACACTGTCTATTACCCGGTAGAAGAAAACAGCCGCATCTATGACCGTCTGTTTGCCGAGTACAAAACATTGCACGATTATTTTGGCCGCGGTCAGAATGACGTGATGAAACATTTAAAGGAGTTGAAGCAGCAGTGAGCATGCAGGATTATTCATTTTGGCTTTTGGTCGGCACCCAGTACCTTTACGGGGAAGATACGTTTGTAGACATCAATGCCCACGCGCAGGCCATTGCCTCTGCCCTGACAAACAGCAAGCATGTGCCGTGTAAAGTGGTGGCAAAGCCCTGCCTGAAAAACGCGGCCGAGATCACAGATGTTATTACCCAGGCAAATGCAGACCCGGCTTGTGCCGGCGTGATCACCTGGATGCACACGTTCTCGCCGTCTAAAATGTGGATACGCGGCTTGAGTATTCTCTCGAAACCGTATTTGCACATCAACACGCAGTTTAACCGCGACATTCCGTGGGATTCGATCGACATGGACTTTATGAATCTGAACCAGTCTGCCCACGGCGACCGTGAACACGGCTATATTGCCGCGCGCATGCGCCTGCCGCGCAAAGTTGTCGCCGGCCATTGGGAGGATGAGGCGTTTCAGCAAAAGATCGGCCGCTGGATGCGCAGCGCCGTCGGTGCGATCGAAAGCCGTAAACTGCGTGTGCTGCGTATTTCCGACAATATGCGCAACGTTGCCGTGACGGACGGCGACAAGATCGAAGCCCAGATCAAGCTCGGCTGGCAGGTAGACCATTACGGCGTGGGCGATATCATCCGCATGACCGAAGCGGTCACCGAATCGGAAATCGACGCGCAGATGGCCGAGTATGAAAAATATTACACGATGGACACCGACAATATCGATGCTGTCCGCTACCAGGCCAGGGAAGAGGTCGCGATCCAAAAGTTTATGGAGCAGGAGGGCTTTGGCGCTTTTCAGACGAATTTTGAAGACCTGCAGGGTCTGCGCCAGCTGCCCGGCCTTGCTGCGCAGGACCTGATGCGCCAGGGCTATGGCTTTGGTGCAGAAGGCGACTGGAAGATCGCCGCACTCACGCGCGTGATGAAGCTTATGGCAGAGGGGCTGGACGGCGGCACCGCGTTTATGGAGGACTACACCTACCACTTTGAACCCGGCAATGAAATGCTGCTTGGCGCGCACATGCTGGAAGTCTGCCCGACGATTGCGGCAGAGCGGCCGAAGATCCAGGTGCATCCTCTTGGCATCGGCGACCGCGAAGACCCGGCACGCCTTGTGTTCAAATCGCAGTCCGGTCCGGCCATCGTGACCACACTGGTAGACATGGGTGACCGTCTGCGCATGATCGTTAACGATGTGGAGTGCAAAGAACAGCTGCACGACATGCCGAAGCTGCCGGTCGCCGGGGTTCTCTGGGCACCGAAGCCGTGTTTGCAGACTTCTGCGGAGGCTTGGATCTATGCCGGCGGCGCACACCACAGTGTGCTCAGCTATGCGCTCACGCCGGACATTATGCGTGATTTTGCCGAGATCACCGGCATTGAGTTTTTGCATATTGACCAGAATACCGACATCGAGTCGTTCCGCAAAGAGCTGTTTTACAACGATGTCGCCTATAAGGTGGGTAGATAATATGCTGGAGCAGCTGAAACAGGATGTATATAGGGCCAATCTGCAGCTGGTGGAATATGGTCTTGTTGTGCTGACCTGGGGCAATGTGTCGGCCATAGACCGGAAAAGCGGTCTGTTCGTCATCAAGCCCTCCGGCGTGCCGTATGAAAAGCTGCGTGCGCAGGACATGGTCGTGGTCGATCTGAACGGCAATGTGGTGGAAGGGGAGCTCAACCCTTCTTCCGACACGCCGACGCATGCCGAGCTTTACCGTGCTTTTCCCGAGATCGGCGGTGTGGTGCACACTCATTCCTCCTGGGCATGTGCCTGGGCGCAGGCCGGGCGCGATATTCCGGCTTACGGCACCACGCATGCGGATTTTGCATATGGGGCAGTACCGTGCGCACGCGGCCTTACTGAAGAGGAAGTCAGCGGCGCTTATGAAAAGAATACCGGCAAAGTGATTGCCGAAACGTTTGAAAAGCGCGGCCTTTCGCCGGATGCGTTTCCGGCTGTGCTGGTACACCGTCATGGCCCGTTCACCTGGGGCAAGAACTGCTTTAAAGCCGTGGAAAATGCGCTGATTTTGGAGGAAGTCGCCAAAATGGCTGCGCGCACCGAACGCATTGCCGCGTTTGGAGAGGCGTCGGTTGGCATTGAGCCGTATCTGCTCGATAAACACTATCTGCGCAAGCACGGTAAAAATGCTTACTACGGGCAAAAATAAACAAAGTTTTGGGCACGGCAAACGCCGTGCCCTCAGCGTGTCGAAAAAGGTATAACGGCAACAAATTATACAGCCCGACACGCTGATAGACTGCCAAAAAGGCGAGTTGGATTTTGTATTTTGCGAGCGGGAGCCGTACAGCGGTACTGCCCCCGAGCAAAAGACAAAAAGCGCAAAAACCGCACAGCTGTGCGGTTTTTCTGCTTTTAAAGTGCTTTATTTTCTTTAGAGTGCAAGATGCTTTTCTGCTTGAGAAAAATAGCAGTCTATTTTCAAAATTTTTCTACGCGCGGTCCAACCGACTTTTTCGACAGTCTCCGGGCACGGCAAACGCCGTGCCCTCTTCCTTAATGGATATTAAAATCTTAATACCTGCGGTTAAATTATTGTATTGATTAACCGTTTTTGCTCTGTTACAATGAATGCAGTTATGTAAAATGGGGGAGAAAAATGGACAAACTGGACCTTTATACAAGTATTGTGCCGACAACGGCGCAAAAAATCGCCCAGCGTCATACGTTCAATGTTTTTATTCACTATGGCATGAACACGTTTACCGGCAAAGAGTGGGGCACCGGCAAGGAAAGTGCGCAACTTTTCAATCCGTCTGAGCAGGACACGGACCAGTGGCTTCGCTGCATTGCTGCCTCCGGCGCAAGCGGCGTTATTTTGACCTGCAAGCACCATGACGGCTTCTGCCTTTGGCCGACCGAAACAACGGCGCACAGCGTTAAGCATTCGCCGTATAAGGATGGGAAAGGCGATGTTGTTCGTGAGGTCAGCGACAGCTGCCGCAAGTATGGTTTGCGCTTTGGCGTCTATCTTTCTCCGTGGGACCGTAACCACAGCACCTATGGTTCAGAAGCCTATAATCTGTCTCTTATACACATCTCCGAGCCCACGAGACACTGAGCGATCTC
>URDW01000069.1 GCA_900546735.1 uncultured Oscillospiraceae bacterium | reverse complement strand
CGAGATCGCTCAGTGTCTCGTGGGCTCGGAGATGTGTATAAGAGACAGCATCCAGATACGCCCGGGCGCGCTGCTGCGCCTCGGTCAGGTCGCTCTGCGACTGGATGGTGGCCGTGCCGAACGAACTGATCATTTCCTGCAGGCGCGAAAGCATTTCTTCCGCCTGGCGCTGGGTCAGCATGGTGACCTTTAAAAATTCCAGCCGGCCGGTGATGTTGCGGCCCAAACGGCGGTACGTTTCTTTTTCGCTGTTGTATTTGCCGGTACCGGTGGCCTGCACAAACGCGCTGCCTTTCAGACGGTAAAACGTGATGTCGCTTTCCATGGAGCCGGACTGCGTGCCCAGGTAATACTTGGAGCCGGTCTTGAACAGCACCAGCCACACCTCGCCCGTCTGCTCGTTCACTGAAAGCGGCACGGTGTACAGGCGCGCAAACGCGCCGCTGTCGTCCAGACCCCAGACATCGCCGTAATAATTGCCCTCGTTGCAGTAAAGCAGCAGCAGTTCCTCGTGGCCGTCGCTGTCAAAATCCATGCGGCGCGCCGAGAAAAAGCCCTGCATCGAATAGAGGTCGTAAGTATCCTCTGAAAAATCGGTGAACTCGCCCTCGCCGTAATCGGCCATATACTGGGTGCACACCGTGGCGCTGCTGGCGGAAAACGAGCTGCTGCGCTTTGCGTCGGACGAGATCGTCAGCGAAAAGCCGATGATCAGCGCGGCGGCCGCCGCCACGGCCAGGCAGGAAAGCACGATCAGCGCAATGCGGCTGTGCTTTGCAGCGGCACGCGAAGCCGCGGCCTGTGCGGCATCCTGTGCAGCGGGCTGCTGCACGGCGCTCTGTGTTTTGGGCGCGCGCTGCGGCAGGCGGCTTTCAATGGCGGCCAGCCTGGCGTCGCGCGCACGGCGGTTCTGCGCCTTTTGGCGGTGCTTGGCAAAAATGCCCTTATTCTGCTTTTCTGCTTTCTTCTTTCCGCCGGCTGCCGGGACAGGCGTTGTTTCCGCCGCCTTTTGCCCGGCCGGCTCTGCGCCGGGCGCACTTTTTTGCGCTTTGGCGCGGCGCGGCGCCTTTGCTTTTTTCGGCTGCGCCGGTTTAGAAACCGGTGCGGCCGGGGCGCTGCTCTTTTCAGGCTGCGGCGGCCGTCTGGCCGGCAGATCGGGCAGCACGCCGGGCACATACGGCGCCGCCGGCGGCGCCAGATCGTCGCTCAGAAAGTCGAACGTTCCGGCCGGATATTTGTGAACAGCGCCGCTGTTCGGCGTGCTGTTCGCTCCGGAAGCATCGCCCGAACGTTTTTTGGCCGGCCTGGCGGCCGTTTTTTCCTTTTTGGGGCTGTCTTTTTTAGCCGAAGCACCCGGCGGCTGCGTACCGGGCGCCTGCGCGCTTTGCACGCCGAACACGCCGGCAATGCGCTCAAACACTTGCACAGCCCTTTTGCGCGCACCGGAAAGCTCCGCCTCCGGCGCGGGCGTTTTTCGCGCCGGCTTTTGCGCGCCTTCTTTCGCGACTGTACCGGCCTTTGCAGAAATCGCCTTTTGCTTTTTAGGGTTTTTCTGCCCCCGGGGGCGTTCGTCCGGTTGCGGCGTTATGCCCGCCGGCGGCGCCAGATCCGGGGAGGCAGGCAGTGAAAAATCTGCCCCCGCGCCGGGCGGCACGGCGCCGAACACCGACGGCTGCGGCGGCGCCAGATCGTCAAGCGGCGCAGCTGCGCCGGGGGCGGCCGCTTTTTTTCCGGCGGACGCCGGTTTTCCTTTTTTCTTCTGCGCGGGCGCACTGCCGCGCCCGGCCTTTTTGCCGGCGGACTGCGAAGCGGCATCCAAAAACAAACGCACGCCGCACCCGCTGGTTTTGCCGCGTTTCGGCGAAGCGGCGGACGGTTTATTTTCGTCTTCAAAATAATCGTATTTTGCCATAACACCGCCGCCTTTCTAAACAATATATGCCGGCAGTTTGCAAAGATATTTGTCGGATCCTGCCGGACGCAGTTTCAATATATCACAAATCCCGCCGTTTTGCAACCGCTGTTTTGCGGCGCGGCCGGGCGAGTATTTACAACAAAACAAAAAGCCTGCACACGCTTGGTGTGCAGGCAATGGAGCGGATTACGAGACTCGAACTCGCTACCTCCACCTTGGCAAGGTGGCGCTCTACCGGATGAGCTAAATCCGCGTTGTTTATATTATACAGAAACAGGGGCGGCTTGTCAAGACACAAAAAGAAAAATTGTGTTTTTGTCCGTTTCATGGGACAGGCATTTACAAAGCCGTGTTTTTCTGCTAAAATCAGTAATGTGGTATGAAAGCCGGTTTCGGCATAAAAATATAAAGCGGGAGAGAGTGCATGACTTACCTGGCAGAGCCGTTTGCCCCGATGTGGGGAAGCGGCATGTTCGCAGTGCCGCGCGTGATCGTGCAGCAATATATCAAACTGGCCAGCGCCTACCAGCTGAAGGCGCTGCTGCTGCTTTTGGAACGGGGCGGCTGCTGCACCGACGGCGACATCGGCCGCACACTCGGCCTGCCGACGGCCGACGTGCAGGCCATTATGGAGTTCTGGACGGAAGAGGGCATCGTGCGCCGGCAGGACAGCCCGGCCGCCGTGCAGCCGCAGCCGGAAGCGGCGCCGCTGCCGAAAGCCGAACCCGAAGCACCCGAAGAGGCCGGCCGCACCGCCGAAACGCCGCCGGCCGAAAAAGCGCCCAGGCAGTTTGAAAAGCTGGCCCCGCCCGAGCTTTCGCCGAAAGAGGTGGTGGCGGCTCTGCGCGATTCCAAGGAGCTGCAGATGCTGGCGGCCGAGGCGCAGAAGTCGCTGGGGCGCACGCTGTCCGGCGCCGACACCAAGGCGCTGGTGCTGATGGTGAATTACTACGGCCTGCAGCCCGAAGTGGTGCTGATGATCCTTTCCTACTGCGAAAGGGAACGCGAACGCGGCCGCGCCGCCGGCATGGCCTACATACTCAAAATCGCCGAGAACTGGGCCGAAGAGGGCATTTCCACGATCGAGGACGCCGAAGCGAAGCTGGGCGAGCTGGAAAAAGACGACGCCATGTGGAAGCAGATCTGCGCCTGGCTGGACATCGCCTACCGCCGGCCGACCGCCGCGCAGAAAAAATCCATCGCCGCCTGGCGCAAAGACTTTACGCCCGAAATGATCGAGCTTGCCTGCGAGGAGACGCGCGAAAACGCGACCTCGCCCTCCTACGGCTACCTGCGCAGCGTTTTGAAAAACTGGCAGAAAAGCGGTGTGAAAAACAGGCAGGACGTGCAGCAGGCCAAGGCCGCGCACGAGCAGAAGAAAGCGCCGGCCAAAAGCGCCCCCAAAAGCAACGTGGGCTTTCAGCCGTCCTACGACCTGGAAAAGATCAAGGACGACCTGCGCAAAAACACCGACATTTTTTAAAAACACAAGAAAAGAAAGTGGGATTTTATGGCATATCCGGCCGAAAACTATCAGCGTGCGCTGAACCGGCTTGCGCGCCGCCGCGAACAGTCGCAAAACGAACTGCACGCGCGCACGCAGGCGGTGGAAAAAGCGCTGCCTGAAATCGACGAATACAGAAAAAAGCTGGGGCAGATCGGCGTACAGATCGTAAAAGTCATTCTGGCTTCCAAAAACAAAAAAGCCGACATCTCCGAGCTGGCCGAAAAGAGCCTGGCCCTGCAGGAGGAGCGCAGCGCGCTGCTGGTCAAAAACGGGTTTGCGCCCGACGCGCTGGAGCAGCACTACACCTGCCCCATCTGCCACGACACCGGCTTTGTGAACGGCAGGCTTTGCAAGTGCCACCAGAAACTGCTCAAAGAGATCGAGCGCGACGACATCCGCCGCGTGGCGCCCATTGACAAGTGCAACTTCGACAACTTCGACATTGGCTGCTACCCCGCCGAAGAGACGCAAAGCGGCATCTCCCCGCGCGAAAAGATGAAGCGCATCTGCGAAAACTGCTACCGCTACGCCGCCACGTTCAGCCTGAAGAGCCCGTCGCTGCTGTTCATGGGCGCGACCGGCCTGGGCAAAACGCACATCAGTCTGGCGATCGCCAACGTGGTCATCAACCGCGGCTTCCATGTGGTTTACGGCGCAGCGCAGAACATTCTGGGCGACCTGGAGGACCTGCGCTTCGGCCGCGTGCAGAACCCGCGCTACCGGCAGGAGGCGCTTTTGGACGCCGATCTGCTCATCATAGACGACCTGGGCACGGAATTCACCACGCAGTACAGCGTGGCCGCGCTTTACAACATCGTCAACTCGCGCCTGCTGGCCGAGCGGCCCACGATCATCAGCACAAACTGCTCGCTGGAAATGCTGGAAAGGCAGTATGACCAGCGCATCACCTCGCGCATTCTGGGGCTTTACAAGACCCTGGTGTTTGAGGGCGAGGACATCCGCATGCAGTAAAAAAAAGCGGCAGCCGGCGTGCCTTTTGCAGCCCGGCACAAGCCGCACACGAAAAACAGGCAAAACAAAAACCGGCTGGTTGCAGCCGGTTTTTTCATTGGGTCTTAAATTCTACTGCGCATCGCTCTGCGCCGGTTCTGCCGGGGCAGCGGGCTTCACTTCGATCTTGCCGAAAGGCAGGTCGGCACGGTCGGCCTTGTGCGGTGCGTCAGACTGCGGGGCGCTGGCCTGCGACCTGGAACGGCCCCCGCGGCGGGAACGCGAACGGTCGCGGTCACGGTTGTAGCGTACGCCACCGGTCGGCTCCAGCACGACACGGCGGTCCTCATTGACGCCGATCGAGCGGGATTCCACGCCTTCGATCTCCTGCACGGTGGTGTGGATGATGCGCCGTTCATACGGATTCATCGGTTCAAACGTGTAGCGGCGGCCGTTTGCAAGCACCTTGGCGGCCTGCTTTTTGGCCAGCGCACGGATCGTTTCGGCGCGCTTTTCGCGGTAGCTGCCGACATTGATCGTGACGCGGATGTACTTGTCGTAATGCTTTTTGACCGCCAGCGAGGTCAGGTGCTGGATGGCGTCGAGCGTTTCGCCGCGGCGGCCGATGATGATGCCGTAGTCGTCGCAGACGATCTCGATCTGGATGGCGCCGTCCTCCACGCTGGTCACAAAACCGGCGTTTCG
Source organism: uncultured Oscillospiraceae bacterium (assembly GCA_900546735.1). Taxonomy (GTDB): domain Bacteria; phylum Bacillota; class Clostridia; order Oscillospirales; family Acutalibacteraceae; genus Scybalenecus; species Scybalenecus merdavium. The sequence goes on along the minus strand of URDW01000069.1, from coordinate 5,484 downwards.
GCAGCCCATGTGGTCCAAAATGCCCTTCAGGTAATCGGTCGCGACGCGCACGTCGATCTCCTCCGCCCGGATCTGCGGCTGCGCCTTGGTCTTTTCCGCTTTTTCCGCCTTTTCGGCGCGGGGCGCTTTTTCGGCGGGCTTTTCGTTTTTATGCCCCTTCTGGGGTCTTGCGGCCTTTTCCGCCTTGATCTCCTGCGGCTCGGTAACGGCCGTTTTTACGCCGCCGGACTGCTTGTCCGCCTGCGGCTTCTGGGCTTTGCGCCTGCCCTCCGGCCTTTCGGCGCGGGGCTTTTGCGCTTTTTTCTTTTTCTCGGGCACGTCGTAATAAGCCCGTACTTTTGCGTCGGAGCCGCCGAACAGGCCGAGGATCTTTTTCTTCGGCAGGGTGACGACTTCAATTTTTACATCGGCGAATTCGGGGGCGTTCAGGCCGGCTTTTGCCGCCCGCGTAGCCTCTTCCACCGTTGCGCCGACGCCGACAAATTCTTTCAACATATATGCCTCCGTTGGCGCGCACTTATGCGCTTTACTTGATTTTCTTTAAACTGGCTTCTCTGGAGCGGCGCTCGATCGTGTTTTCGATCATCAGCCGCGCCTGGCTGCGTTTCGGCGGGAAAAACTGTGCGATCGCAAGCTGCTGCACGATGGCGACCAGGTTGGAGATGGTCCAGTACACACCGACAGCGCCGGTCACCTGAAACGCGATGAACAGCGAGAACAGCGGCATCATCAGCATCATCAGCTTCATGGAAAGCCCCTGCTGCTGTGCCAGAGCCGGATTGTTTTTCTTTTGGATGAGCATCGAGACGATGCTGGAGCCGAGCGAGCTCACAAACGAGATGATCGGGATGATCACCGTAATGTCTTTCCACTCGGGCTGCACGGAAAGGTCAAGGCCGCCAATGATCATCGACTGGCGGTACGCCTCGATCATCTGCACGCGGTCGGGCGTGAAGTAGTCGGCAAACTGCGTGGTCAAAACGTCTTTAAACTGTTCAAAATTGGAAAGCAGCCAAAGCTGGAAATAGTTGCCGCCCTCTCCGGTGGTGTAGTTCACCGCCGCAGCGATCTCATTGAACACGTCGGAATTGAAACCGCCGACGCCGATCACATACTGGATGGGGTAATAGATGATGCCGATGATGCCCATCAAAAACACCATCTGGAAAGCCATCGGGCCGCAGCCCATGTTCATGGGGTTATGCCCTTCGCGCTGGTAGAGCGCCTGCATTTCTTCATTCATGCGCTGGCGGTCCTGCGGCGTCGGGTTGGGGTATTTTTTCTGAATCTTCTGGATCTTCGGCTGAATGCGGGCGGATTTCGCCATCGTCTTCTGCTGGTGCACGTTGAACGGGAACAAAATGAGCCTTGTCAGAATAACAAAAATCACGAGCGCCAAAAAGTACTCGTTGCTGCAAAGCTCCATCAGAAAGAACATGCACTTGCCGAACAGCCAGTACAGCGGCTTGAAAAGACCGAACCCGGAGGATACGGTGTCGGCCGCCAGTAAAAGTGTATTCATGGACTCCCTCTTTACGGTTTTTTTGGTGGAACAGGGTCGTAGCCGCCCTTAAACAGCGGGTTGCAGCGCAAAATGCGCAAAAAACCGAGCCAGCACCCCTTGAAGACGCCGTGGATCTCGATCGCCTCCAGCGTGTACTGCGAGCAGGTCGGGTAATACCGGCACGCGCCGTGCGAAAAGCGCGGCGAGATCGTCAGCTGGTAAGTGCGGATCAAAAAAATGCACACCCTTTTTAAAAGGGCGGCGGCGCGCTGAAAAAGGCGCTTCATGGCAACATCCCCAATTTGGCAAGCTGTTTTTCCATCTGCGCCACAACCGCCTGCATTTTGACATGCGGCGTTTTGGAGCGCGCAACGAAAACAAAGTCCCAGTGGCCGGCAATGCGCGGCGAAAGGGCGCGGTATGCCTCGCGTATGACGCGCTTGGCGCGGTTGCGGTCGTGCGCCTTGCCGATTTTTTTGCTGGCCGTGATGCCGACGCGGCAGCCGCGGCCGCGGTTTTTGGCGGCATACGTCACCAAAACGCTGCCCGTTGCACACTTGCCGGTGTGATAGACGCGGTTAAACTCCCGATTTAATTTGAGCGTTGTCTGCCTGTTCATTTCGATCAGACCCCTGAATTAGTAGGTCAGCTGCTTTCTGCCCTTGGCTCTTCTGCGGGCAAGTACTTTTCTGCCGTTTCTGGTGGCCATTCTTTTACGGAAGCCATGTTCCATTTTTCTGTGGCGCTTTTTGGGCTGGTACGTTCTTTTCATCTTTTTCACTCCTAATCAAGAATTATCACTCGTCGTAATCCTTTATAATCTCTGCGCGGTATAGCGCAGGCAAAAAACAAGTCCCCGGGGCATTTTGGGCGCAAAACACCCTGGGCATTCGTGCAAATATTATATAGTATTCCAAAAACAAAGTCAAGCGGATTTTAAAAAGGGTGGCTTTTTGCGTTGAAAAGCGGCGCATTTTCGTTTATAATGAGAAAAACGCCGCATCCTGCGGCAAAACGGAGGCAAAAGCATGATCGGGATACTCGGCGCTATGGAAGAAGAAGTTGCGGCCATCTGCGCGGCACTGCACGGCAAAACGGTGCGCCGCCTGGCCGGCACGGATTTTGTGTGCGGACAGGCCTTCGGCACCGGCGTGTGCATTTGCCAGTGCGGCGTGGGCAAGGTCAACGCCGCGGCGGCCACGCAGATTTTGATCAGCGTGTTCGGGTGCGAAAAGATCATCAACACCGGCATCGGCTGTTCGCTGGATGAAAACGTGCACATCGGCGACGCCGTGGTGGCCGGCGACCTTTGCGAGTGGGACATCAACATCACCGCCCTGGGCGAGGTGCGCGGCTACATTGAAAAGCTGGGCACGGTGCACATTGCATCTGACCGCCAGCTTTCGGACAAGCTGGCCGCGGCGGCTGCGGCGCAGAGCCTTACGGTGCACCGCGGCACCATCGTCAGCGGCGACACGTTTGTGGCCGACAGCCGGCTGAAAAAAATGCTGCACGCCACGTTCGGCGCGCTGTGCGGCGAAATGGAGGGCGCGGCCTGCGCCCACACGGCGGCCTTGAACGGCGTGCCCTTTGCCGTGCTGCGCTGCGTTTCTGACGGCGGCGACCCGGACGCCCAGATGGATTACCCGCGCTTCAAAAAAACCGCAGCCGCAAAAAGCACGGCCACGGTTTTGGCATTTTTGCAAACGCTTGGGAAAAAAGAGGAAGACGCCGGGTGAAAAGACTCGGTTTGCAAACGAAAAACCACACAAAAGGTTTGCTGCGCAGCAAATTCAGTTCACCACAAAATTATTCAGAATATAATCCTCGGCCTCTTCGATCAGGGCATGCAGCGGCGTGGTGCCGGTCATGTCCATGCCGGTGCGCGACTTGTCCTCAATAAACACGAACTTGGCGTCCAGGACCGCAATGGCGGCGTTGGCCAGCTCGCGCCCGAGCGAATAGTCAAGCTTGAACATCTCTTTCGGCAGGCTGCCGGCCTTGGCCAGCGTAACGGCCGCCCGGTACAGGCTGAGCAGAAAATAGTCGCGTATATACTGGGTGGATGACGCGTCCACCGCACTGGCGGCGTAGCCGAGCAGCTGCTTGGCCGCTTCGCTCAGGGTGATGCTTTCCGCACTGCCCGTTTCCGGCGCGATCGACTCAAAGCTTTGCATGTCGATGCCGTTGCGGTTGTCGGACACGCCGAGCAGGTAGTCGGTGGTGACGTTGTAGTATTCGCTGCAGCGCACCACGAAATCGAGCCCGCACTCACGGATGCCCTTTTCATAGTGCGACAAAAGCGCCTGCGAAATGCCGAGCGCTTCAGACGCTTTTTTCTGGCTGATGCCGCGCTCGCGGCGCAGCTGCGACAGGCGGCTGGCAAAAACCGAACGCTTTTTGGCCGTCAGCCCGCGAAAAGCAGCCTTTTCTTTCTTTCCCGTTGCTTCTGACATAAACAAAACGACTCCTCAATCACGAACAGCCGCACAAGCGGCAGAATTTTTTTATACAAAAAGTATTATAATGCTTTACAGCGCATTTGTAAACTTTTTATTTCTAAACAATTTCTAAACAGCGCACAGCCGCGCAAAAACAGCCGGCAGAGCTGCCGGCACGAGGTGACCCAAATGAAGACGTACCGTATCTACCTGTTCCGCCACGGACTGACCGCCGGAAATTTCAACGCGCAGTATATCGGCTCTACCGACGAGCCGCTGGACCCGCGCGGCGAGGCGCAGCTGCAAAGACTTTCCGGCGCGCACCCCTACCCGCCGGTGGACGCCGTGTTCACATCGCCCCTGCGCCGGGCAAGGCAGTCTGCCGCCATACTGTACCCGAACCACAGCGCCATTGCCCTGGACGGGCTGAAGGAATGCGACTTCGGCGAATTTGAGGGCAAGACGGCCGCCGAGCTGCAAGGCGATGCGCGCTTTGCGAAATGGCTTTCCGGCGACCTGCGCGCACGGCCGCCGCAGGGTGAAAGCGGCGCCGAGTTTACGGCGCGCGTGGCCGACGCGTTTGAAAAAATCGTGGATTCCATGCTGAAGACCGGCGTGGGATCGGCCGCGATCGTGGCGCATAGCGGCGTTTTGATGACGATTTTGGCCTGCTACGGCCTGCCGGAAGCGCCGAGCGCCCAGTGGCAGATGGACCCGGGCTACGGCTTTGCACTGGCCGTGGAGCCGGCACTGTGGATGCGCGCCAAAAAGCTGGAGGTGCGCGACACCGCGCCGGTGCCGAAAATTTTTGCCGACCGCGGCGACACAAAGACACAGCCCGACGCATAACGCCGACGCGCAAACAGACAAAGAAAGACCTGGACCGTGCTTTTTCGGCACGGACAGGCCTTTTTTCTTGTCTGTGTGCAAGCAGACCGCTTTACAAGCGCAAACGCCGGCCGAAAGCCTGTCCGCCCGGGCGCAGAAGTTTGCACAAACGGAATTTAAAATTGTGGAAAACGCTGTTGAAAATGTGGAAAACTTGTATTTGCCTGTTAAAATGACCGGCAAAGTGCAGTTGCAGCAACCGATTTGCCGTGCCACGGCACTTTGCAAAAGATTTTACACACCTTTGCGGAAAACCCGGGACAGCCCCGTTTTTGACCCCTTTGGAGTTTGGCAAAATCTGCCGCCGCACGCACAGACCTGCCCGCGCTTTCGTGCGTGAAAGCAAGGCGTTATACAAAAGTAAAGCCATTTGCTTTACAGACACATCGCCCGTAAAACGGCGTTTTTGCGCGGCGCAAAACTGGCTGTTTCCCTGTTCTCTGCGAAGCCGGAAGGCCAGCTTCCTACCGGGCAAGATACAGCAGTTTATTGCGTGGTCATTGTTCGTGCTGCGGCACCGAAATAGGCCTCTCCCCTTTAAAAATACTTTATACCGGGCTAAGGTGCCACGGTTTATAAGGCCATCCTGCGACATAAAAACAGGCCGTTCCCCTTTAAGGATACTTCCTGCCGGGCCAAGGTGCCACGTTT
>URDW01000068.1 GCA_900546735.1 uncultured Oscillospiraceae bacterium | reverse complement strand
ACGAGATCGCTCAGTGTCTCGTGGGCTCGGAGATGTGTATAAGAGACAGAATGTGCACTATGTGATCTCGCTTGTGCGCGACGGCAAGGAAGACAAGATCTCGTCGCTCGGCACCGGCGCCGTGTGCGTCAGTGCAAAGGGCAAGCCGGTCAAGCCGAAAACGATCGGCCAGCGCCGCTACACCGATGCGATCGAAAGCAACACCATCACCTTTGGCATCGGCCCGGCCGGCACCGGCAAAACGTATCTGGCCGTGGCCATGGCCGTTACGGCGTTTCGCGCGAAAGAGGTGTCGCGCATCATTTTGACGCGTCCTGCGGTCGAGGCCGGCGAAAAGCTCGGCTTTCTGCCCGGCGACCTGCAGTCAAAAGTGGACCCGTATCTGCGCCCTCTTTATGATGCGCTTTTTGATCTTCTGGGGGCAGAAAACTTCCAGAAATTCCAGGAACGCGGCGCCATCGAGGTCGCGCCCCTCGCCTACATGCGCGGCCGCACGCTCGACGACAGCTTTATTATTCTGGACGAGGCGCAGAACACCACACCGGAACAGATGAAAATGTTTTTGACGCGTCTCGGTTTTCAGTCCAAAATGGTCGTGACGGGCGACATCACCCAGATCGACCTGCCAAGCGGCAAAACGTCCGGCTTGAAATCGGTGGTGCAGATTTTGAAGAACGTAGAGGACATCGCCGTTATCCGCTTTACGGAAAAAGACGTGGTGCGCCACCGTCTGGTACAGAATATTATCCGAGCTTATGAAAAATACGATGAAGAGAGAAGGAGGAAAAAGCTCCCATGAACAAGGTGAAAGTGGAGATCACAAACAACCAGAAAAAAGTGAAGATCCCGACGGGTATCCGCCTTCTGATCCGCCGCTGCTGTCACGCCGTGCTGGAAATGGAAGGCTTCCAGGATGATGCGGAGGTCAGTGTGAGTTTTGTGGACAATGAGCAGATCCGCGTGCTCAATAAAAAATACAGGAATATCGACAAAGAGACCGATGTGCTCAGTTTCCCGCTTGGCAAAGACGGCGAGTATGACGTCAATAACGACACGGGCGCCAAGATCCTCGGCGACATCGTGATTTCCATGGAAAAAGCATTTGAACAGGCCGAGCTTTATAACCATCCGCTGCAGCGCGAGGTCGGCTTTTTGACGGTGCACAGCATGCTGCATCTTTTGGGCTATGACCACGAGACCAGCGGCATCGAGGCCGTGCACATGCGTGAAAAGGAAGAAACGGTGCTCACGAAAATCGGCTGGAAGCGTGACGACAGCTACTATATGGGGGACGAGTAATTGGCCAGCAAAACTGCTTTTATTGCCATCGTCGGCTGCCCGAATGTCGGTAAATCGTCGCTTTTGAATCGCTTTCTCGGCACCAAGGTCGCCATTGTCTCCAGCAAGCCGCAGACGACCCGCACCAAGATCACCGGCGTTTTGACCGACGGCGAGACGCAGCTGGTGTTTCTCGATACGCCCGGTCTGCAAAAGCCGCGCAATAAGCTCGGTGAAAAGATGAACGAGGCGGTCAGTGATTCGATCGGCGGCGTGGACGCGTGTCTTTTCGTCACGGAGCCGCAGGGCGAACTGAAAAAGGGCGAAGAGGAACTGCTGCAAAAGATCCGCGCCTGCAGGATCCCGGCTATTTTGGCCATTAATAAAATCGATACCCTGCGCAACAAGCAGGATCTGCTTGCCCGCATTGCCTACATGAGCGGCTTTTTTGATTTTGCCGGCGTTGTGCCGGTCAGCGCGCAGAGTGGCGAAGGCATCGACGGTTTAATGACTGAAATGGAAAAGCTGGCGGTCGAAAGTCCGCATTTTTTCCCGGATGATGTGCTGACCGACCAGCCGGAACGTGTGCTGGCAGCCGAGATGATCCGTGAAAAAATTCTGCGTTTTATGGACAAAGAGGTGCCGCACGGCATCGCCGTGTCTATTGAAAAGATGCGTGAGCGCGAGGACCGCGCCATTCTGGATATCGACGCGGTGATCTATTGCGAGCGCGAAAGCCACAAGGGCATGGTCATCGGCAAAAAAGGCGCCATGCTCAAAAAAATCTCTTCCTGCGCCCGCGAGGATATGGAACGCTTTTTCGGCGTGCAGGTCAATCTGCACACCTGGGTCAAGGTCAAAGAGGGCTGGCGCAACCGCGAAGGACTCATTCACAATTTCGGCCTTGACTGATTTTCCTTTCATGGTTAATTTTTCTGCTGTTTAGCCGCGCGCAGCCGGGTACAATATCTACTGCGGCGGTGATGCAATGGAAAAAGATTATTGGAACGACTTTGTCCGCTCCGGCAAGGTCGAAGACTACATCAAGTACAAAAATGCACAGGAGTCTGCGTTTTATGAAAACGACCGGAAAAGGGATCGTTATCAGGGAACAAACGGTTGGGGAGAGTGACCGGCTGGTCACTCTCCTTACTGATGATTTCGGCCTGATCAAGGCGTTTGTCCGCCGTGCCAAGCGCATCAGCAGCGCCGAGGTCAGCGGCACCACCATGTTTGCCTACAGCACATTTACACTATATAAAAATAAAAACAATACATATACCATCTCCAATGCGTCGCCGATCGACGTATTTTTCGATTTGCGCAAAAATCTTTCCAGCCTCAGTTTGGCGCAGTATTTTGCCCAGCTGATCCTGGAGTTCGGTCATGAGGAACAGGCCAGCCACGAAATGCTGCGCCTGTTTTTGAATGCACTGCACCTTTTGTGTGCCGAGGCGCCTGCGCGCGACAAGATCAAGGCCGTTTTTGAGCTGCGGCTGATGTGCCTGGGCGGTTATATGCCCGACATTGTGGCCTGCCACATCTGCGCAGCCTATGAGACGGACACGATGTATTTTGACACGCACGCCGCTGTTATCTACTGTGAAAACTGCGGGCGGGGCAGGGGGCTTGTGCCGCTGCCGCTGAGCGTGCTGACCGCCGTTCGTTTCATCTGCCTGTCCGACCTGAAAAAAGTGTTCAGCTTTAAGCTGTCTGCTGCTAACATGCGCCTGCTTTGCGCCTGTACGGAGCAGTTTGTGCTGCAGCGCGTTTCGTATGACTTGTCTGCATTGAAGTTTTATAAGGAAATCAAAGATGAATAAGTATTACCAAATTTTGGAACTGAACAGCGTTTTGCAGATGCTGCGTGCCCAGACTGGCTGCGCCGATGCGGCCGACGCGGCGCTGGCGCTTATACCGTCGTCTGACCTGGCGGCGGTCGAGGTGCTGCTGAACCAGACGCAGGACGCGTTTTCGCTGTGCGCCCGGTTCGGCACCCCGTCGTTTTCCGGGCTGCAAAACGTAAACGGGCCGCTTGCCCGTGCGGTGGCCGGCGGTGCGCTTTCAGCCGGCGAGCTTTTGAAGATCGCGGCTGTTCTGCGCAGCTTCCGCGCGCTTTGTTCGTGGCGCGGCCACTGTGAAAATATGACGGCCAGCCTGACGACGCTTTTTGACGGCGTGACCGAAAATAATTATCTGGAGGGCGCTATCTCCAAAGCGATCGTCAGTGAAGAGGAGATCAGCGACCACGCATCCGACACATTGTTTGACATTCGCCGGCGCATCCGCGCCAAGTCCGCTTCGGTGCGTGAAATGCTCGACAAAATGATCCGCTCGCCGTATTACCAGAAATATCTGCAGGAACCGATCGTCACCCAGCGCGGCGGCCGCTATGTCGTGCCGGTCAAAAGTGAGTGCCGTGCCGAGGTCAAGGGTCTGGTGCACGATACGTCGGCCAGCGGCCAGACGGTATTTGTAGAGCCGGCCGGCGTTGTGGAGGCCAACAATGCCATCAAAGTTTTGGAGGGGCAGGAACGTGACGAGATCAGCCGCATCCTTTATGAGCTTTCGGCCATGGCCGGCTCGTTTGCAGACGGCATCCGCACCAGTTACCAAAACGCTGCGGATCTGGACCTGATCTTTGCCAAGGCGCGCCTGGCATCTCAAATGCGCGCGGTGCGTCCAAGTGTCAACCGCGAGGGCGTAACGGTGCTCAAGGCGGCACGTCATCCGCTGATCGACCCCAAAAAAGTCGTGCCGATCGACGTCTCTCTTGGGGAAACGTTCGACACGCTCGTCATCACCGGCCCGAATACCGGCGGCAAAACGGTTACCTTGAAAACGACCGGGCTTTTAACGGCGATGGCGATGTGCGGCCTGCTGATCCCGGCGGGGGACGGCAGCCGGATCTGCGTGTACGATCAGGTTTTGGTCGACATCGGCGACGAGCAGTCGATCGCGCAGAATCTGTCCACATTCTCCTCGCACATGAAAAATATCATTTCCATTTTGAAAACAGCGTCTGATAACTCGCTTGTTTTGATCGACGAGTTGGGCGCCGGCACTGACCCGGCCGAGGGCGCTGCGCTGGCCGTTGCCGTTATTGAGCAGCTGCGTGCGCAGGGTGCGCAGGTCATGGCCACAACGCATTACCCGGAACTGAAGGCCTATGCGCTGAATACGCCGGGCGTTACGAACGGCGCCTGTGAGTTTGATGTAAAGACCTTGCGCCCGACCTACCGTTTGCTGATCGGTATGCCGGGGCGCTCTAACGCCTTTGTGATTTCCCGCCGGCTTGGTCTTCCGGAGTCGGTGACCGAACGTGCCCAGGCTCTTGTCAGCGATGAAAACCGCCAGTTCGAGGGCGTGCTGGAAAATCTGGAAAAAGAGCGTTCGGTGCTGGACCGCGAAAAGGCGCGCACTGAGGAGATGTACCGCCGCGCGCAGTCTGCGGCCGACAAAGCCGAGGCGTCGCGCCGCCGCTCAGAACAGCAGCGTGAAAATGAGATCCAGGCGGCCCGCAATGAGGCGCGCCGTATCGTGGAGGACGCGCGGCGCAAGAGCGCGGCTTTTTTGCTGGAACTGGAAAAGCTGAAAAAAGAGCAAAACAACACATCGGCAACGGAACTGGCCCGCCGCGCCCGCCGCGAGATCAAAAACAATCTGGGTGAGCTGCAGGAACTGACAGATCCGGCCGAGCGTGTGGATTTCGACAATGCCGATTACAAACTGCCGCGCCCGCTGAAAAAAGGCGACCAGGTGCTTGTGCGCGGACTGGGCAAGGCCGAAGTCGTGGAGACCGGTGCCAAGCTTACCGTGCAGGCCGGGCCGCTGAAAACGCGCGTATCTGAAAAGGATGTGCGCTTTTTGGGTGAAAAACCGGCTGAAAAACCCTCTGCGCCCGTTTCGGTGCACCGCGCTGTCTCGCGCGGCGATTCCTCCGTAGGCTCTACGGTCGACCTGCGCGGCATGACGGCCGAAGAGGCGGTTACGGCGCTGCAGATGTATCTGGACCGGGCTGCCATGACCAATCTGAACGAGCTCACGGTCATCCACGGCAAAGGCACGGGTGTGCTGCGCCGCGCTGTGGCTGACGAGCTGAAGCACAACCGCCTGGTGGCTTCTTACCGGCTTGGCCGTTACGGCGAGGGGGAGACCGGCGTGACCATTGTGGAACTGAAATAGATCTGCGCTTGCGCATTAATGGCAGAACCGCTCACGGGCCGTGAACGGTTCTGCTTATTTTTTATCAATCTATTAAGAAATTGAAAAAAAATACAAAAATTATTGACAACGCATTGACAATTTTGTGCATCTGCGTTAGAATTTATTGCGGTGGGTGAAAAAACCACCACATCAATTTACATTTTGAAAGAGGTAATACATAATGGCAAGGTTTACTTTACCGAGAGATCTGTATCATGGCAAGGGCGCGATCGAAAATCTGAAAACGCTCGGCGGCAAAAAAGCGATCGTCGTTGTCGGCGGCGGCTCTATGAAGCGATTCGGCTTTCTCGACAAAATCGTAAACTATCTGGAAGAGGGCGGCATGGAAGTTAAGCTCTACGAGGGTGTGGAACCCGACCCGTCCGTTACGACCGTCATGAAGGGCGCGAAAGCAATGGAAGAATTCGGACCCGACTGGATCGTGGCTGTCGGCGGCGGTTCGCCGATCGACGCGGCAAAAGCCATGTGGACTTTCTACGAGTATCCTGACACCAAGTTTGAGGATCTGTGCATTCCGTTCAACTTCCCGACACTGCGCACAAAGGCAAAGTTCTGCGCGGTTCCGTCCACCTCCGGTACGGCAACCGAGGTAACGGCTTTCTCCGTTATCACAGACTATGAAAAAGGCATCAAATACCCGCTGGCTGACTTCAACATCACGCCGGACGTCGCGATCGTTGACCCCGACCTGGCGGAGACGATGCCTGCCAAGCTGACGGCGCACACGGGCATGGATGCTATGACCCACGCGATCGAAGCCTATGTTTCTACGCTGCACTGCAACTACACTGACGGCCTTGCACTGCACGCCATCAAAATGATTTCCCGTGACCTTGTCGCTTCCTATAACGGCGACATGACCGCCCGCGACAATATGCACGACGCACAGTGTCTGGCCGGCATGGCCTTCTCGAACGCGCTGCTCGGTATCGTGCATTCCATGGCGCACAAGACCGGCGCTGCCTATTCCGGCGGCCACATCGTACACGGCTGTGCAAACGCCATGTACCTGCCGAAGGTCATCAAGTACAACTCTGTTGACCCGGACGCCAACAAGAGATATTGCGAGATCGCTGCGTTCCTTGGCCTTGAGCCCACAGTGGATGCATTGATCGAGCATATTAAAGAAATGAACAAGGCGCTCAACATCCCCAGCTGCATCAAGGATTACGAAGGCGGCATCATCGACGAAAAAGAATTCCTTGAGAAGCTCGACGAAGTGGCAGAAAATGCTGTGGGCGACGCCTGCACAGGCTCCAATCCCAGACAGATCGACCCGCCCACAATGGCCAAGCTGCTTAAATGCTGCTACTATGATGAAGAGGTCGATTTCTAAGGCTAAACTGTCAGAAAATGATAAATTTTCAATAAATTTTTTGCAGTTTTGCCGGGCAAATGTTTGATTTGCCGGAAAAAGTAGTATATAATGAAATTCGGCGAGGTATTCATTACGAGTGCTTCGCTGAATTTTTAGTAAGCGGAGTGTTTTTATGTATAAAATCATCAGTAAAAGAGAGCTCAACCCGACCGTTACGGAAATGGTGGTCGAGGCGCCTTTCGTTGCGAAAAAAGCGCAGCCCGGTCAGTTCATCATTCTGCGTGTGGATGAAAACGGCGAGCGTATCCCGCTTACCGTTGCAGGCTATGACCGCGAGGCGGGCACGGTTACGATCATTTTCCAGATCGTCGGCGCCACGACCAAGCTGCTCAATATGAAAAATGCCGGCGACTGCCTGCAGGATTTTGTGGGCCCGCTCGGCCGGCCGACGGAGACTGAGGGCATTCAAAAGGTCGCGATCGTCGGCGGCGGTGTCGGCTGCGCCATTGCCTGGCCGGTCGCTAAAAAATTTCATGAAGAGGGCGCTGAGGTGCACTCCATCGTGGGCTTTCGTTCCAAAGACCTGCTGATCCTTGAGGATGAATTCAAAGCCTGCTCTGACAAGCTGGTCGTTATGACAGACGACGGCAGCTACGGCCAGCAGGGCGTGGTGACGAAGGCACTGGAGGAACTGATCCAGTCCGGCGAAAAATATGACCGCGTCATTGCGATCGGCCCGCTGATCATGATGAAATTCGTCTGCCAGCTGACCAAAAAGTACAATATTGACACGGTCGTTTCCATGAACCCCATTATGGTCGACGGCACCGGCATGTGCGGCGGCTGCCGCCTGACGGTCGGCGGCGTTACAAAATTCGCCTGTGTGGACGGCCCTGATTTTGACGGTCACCAGGTCGATTTTGACGAGGCGATGAAACGCGGCGCCATGTATAAATCTTTCGAGCGCGAAGCGTCGTGCAATCTTTTCAAACAGGAGGTTCAGGAATAATGCCGAATATGCCCAATATGCGCCCGGACAAAAACCCAATGCCCAGCCAGGCGCCTGATGTAAGAAATAAAAACTTTTTAGAGGTAGCACTCGGCTACGATGCAGAAACGGCAATCGACGAGGCAAAGCGCTGCCTGCACTGCAAAAACAAGCCCTGCACTTCCGGCTGCCCGGTCCAGATCGACATTCCTGCTTTTATTGCGCAGGTGGCTGAAGGGAATTTTGAAGAGGCTTACCAGATCATTGCTAAAAGCAGCTCGCTGCCCGCAGTCTGCGGCCGCGTATGCCCGCAGGAAACGCAGTGCGAGGGAAAATGCGTGCGCGGCATTAAAAACGAACCGGTCGGTATCGGCCGTCTGGAACGCTTTGTAGCTGATTACCACAATGCGCACAGCACCGAAAAGCCGCAGCGTCCGGCCTCGAACGGGCACAAAGTTGCTGTGGTCGGTTCCGGCCCCAGCGGCCTGACCTGTGCCGGCGATCTGGCGAAAAAAGGCTATGATGTCACGATTTTTGAGGCGCTGCATCTGGCCGGCGGCGTACTGGTCTACGGTATTCCGGAGTTCAGACTGCCGAAAGCCATTGTGCAAAAAGAGATCGACGGTCTGAAAGACCTTGGCGTGAAAGTGGATACAAACGTTGTGATCGGTAAGTCCCTTACGGTCGATGAACTGATGCAGGAAGAGGGCTTCGAGGCGGTGTTCATCGGCTCGGGCGCCGGTCTGCCGCGTTTCATGAATATTCCGGGTGAAAGCCTGAACGGCGTGTATTCCGCCAACGAGTTTTTGACGCGCGTCAACCTGATGAAAGCATATAAAGAAGGCAGCGCCACGCCGATCGAACACGCTAAGAATGTGGCGGTCGTCGGCGGCGGCAACGTGGCTATGGACGCCGCGCGCTGCGCAAAGCGCCTTGGCGCCGAAAATGTGTACATTGTTTACAGACGTTCGCGCGAGGAACTGCCCGCCCGTGCCGAAGAAGTGGAGCATGCCGAGGAAGAGGGCATCATCTTTAAACTGCTCAGCAACCCGGTCGAGATCTTGGGCGATGACGATTTTCTTGTAAAAGGCATTAAATGTATGGAAATGGAGCTTGGCGAGCCGGATGCCAGCGGCCGCCGCCGCCCCGTGCCGAAGCCGGACTGCACGTTTACGCTCGATGTGGACTGTGTGATCATGTCGATCGGTACCTCGCCGAATCCGCTCATCAAGTCCACCACCAAAGGGCTTGAGGTCAACAGCCACGGCGGTATCATCGTAGACGAGCATGAAATGACCACCAAAGAGGGCGTTTATGCCGGCGGCGACGCCGTGACCGGCGCTGCGACTGTTATTTTGGCCATGGGCGCCGGCAAGAAAGCCGCGGCTTCAATAGATGCGTATATTCAGGCAAAATCCTCTAAGTAAATAAATTCTTGGCAGTGCGGTGCTTTTGCTGCACTGCCTTTTTTATGCAATCCATGCCGTTTTCGTATGTTAGCCTTGACAAACGGCTGCTTTGTTCCATAAAATAATGATGAAATCTATAAACATTTGTTGAATTTCTGTGGAGGGAAGTATGGCAGTACGCAAATTTGACTCAAAAGTTCAGCTGTTGAAATACAACGTGATCAAAGAGGTGGCCAAGGCCGCGTGGGAGGATAAGCTGGCCGAGCGCATCGTGGACATCCCGCAGACGATCGTGCCGCGCGACGTGCCGACCATGCGCTGCTGCGTTTATAAAGAACGAGCCATCGTGCAGGAACGCATCAAGGTCGCCATGGGCGGCGACAAATCCAACCCCAACGTCATTGAGGTCATTGACATTGCCTGCGATGAATGTCCGACTTCCGGTTACGAGGTCACCAGCGCCTGCCGCGGCTGTATTGCGCACCACTGTGAAACGGTTTGTCCGCGCGGCGCTATTACATACGATGAAAACCTGAAAGCGCATATCGATAAGGAAAAATGCATCAACTGCGGCCAGTGCGCCAAGGTCTGCCCCTATACGGCTATCATGAATTTCAGCCGTCCGTGTGAGCGCGCCTGCCAGATCAAGGCGATCTCCAAGGGTGAAAACAATGCGGCGCATATCGATAACGAAAAGTGCATTTCCTGCGGCGCCTGCAGCTATAAGTGCCCGTTCGGCGCCATCGTGGACAAGTCCTATATCCTGGACGCTATCCAAATGCTCAAAAGCGGCGGGGAAGTTTACGCCGTTATTGCGCCGTCCATTGCCAGCCAGTTTACCTACGCCAAGCTTGGCCAGGTGCTCAGCGGCATCAAGGCGCTCGGATTTACCCAAATCATCGAAGCGGCGCTCGGCGCCGACATGGTGTCTTACAATGAGGCAAAGGAACTGGCTGAAAAAGGCTTTCTGACTTCGTCGTGCTGCCCGGCATTCGTTTCGTACATTGAAAAGTCGTTCCCGAAGCTGCGCGACAATATTTCGACCAACCTTTCGCCGATGGCTACGGTCTCGCGTGAAGTCAAGCTGGCGCACCCGAATGCCAAAGTGATCTTTATTGGTCCGTGTACGGCTAAAAAGATGGAGATCCAGCGCGAAGAAGTCAAGCCGTACGTTGACTGTGTCCTTACGTTCCAGGAACTGGAGGCGTTGTTTGCCTCGCGCGACATCGACATTACCACACTCGGTGAAACGCAGCTCGACACCGCCACGTTTTACGGCCGTATTTTTGCCCGCTGCGGCGGTCTGGCCGAGGCGGTGCAGGAAGCGCTCAAAGAGCTCGGCTACCACGACTTTACGCTGAAAGCGATCAGCTCAAACGGTATCGGCGAATGCCGTGTCAACCTGCTCAAGGCGTCGAAGGGCATGCTCGACAAGAATTTTATTGAGGGCATGGCCTGCCTCGGCGGCTGTATCGGCGGCGCCGGCTGTCTGACGCATATGGAAACGAACAAAATGCGCATCGACAACTATGCGAAAACCGCCAAGGAAAGCAAGATTGTGGATGCGATCCAGACGGAACTTTAATAAATTCATGCAAAAACGCCCG
Organism: uncultured Oscillospiraceae bacterium; assembly: GCA_900546735.1. GTDB lineage: Bacteria > Bacillota > Clostridia > Oscillospirales > Acutalibacteraceae > Scybalenecus > Scybalenecus merdavium. The sequence continues at coordinate 134 of URDW01000068.1, read as the reverse complement.
AAATTTTTTTCGGGCGTTCAGCGTGTCGAAAAAGGTATAATGGCAACAAATTATACAGCCTGACACGCTGAGAGACTGTCAAAAAGGCGAGTTGGATTTTGTATTTTGCGAGCGGGAGCCGTACAGCGGTACTG
>URDW01000067.1 GCA_900546735.1 uncultured Oscillospiraceae bacterium | reverse complement strand
TTAAGTCGTCGGCAGCGTCAGATGTGTATAGGAGACAGTCTTTGGCCGTTGTCAGCGCATTTGCGATCTTGCCCATCTCGGTGTCCATGCCGGTGGCTGTAACAACAGCGATGCCGCGGCCATACACGATGTTGGAACCCATATAGGCCATGTTCTTACGGTCGCCGAGCGGCACGTCCTTCTGCCCGTCCGCCAGTGTCAGCACATCGGCTCTTTTGCCGGAAGGCACGCTTTCACCGGTCAGTGCAGCCTCTTCGGCTTTCATGGACGCCGCTTCAATAATGCGGCAGTCGGCCGGCACACTGTCGCCGGCTTCCAGCACAACGATGTCGCCCACCACAACATCCTCACTTTTCACGGTAAGGTGCTTGCCGCCGCGGATGACCTTGGATGTAGCCGCCGCAATTTCCTGCAGCGCCTCGATCGCTTTTTCAGCCTTGCTTTCCTGATAAACACCGAGCACGGCGTTAACGACAACAACAAACAAAATGATGATCACGTCGGCATAGCCTTCGCCGGTGTGACCAATGTAAGCCGTGACCGCCGAGATAGCCGCCGCCACGATCAAAATGATGATCATCGGGTCGGCCAGTTCTTTCAGGAACTTATGAAGCAGTGACTCTTTTTTGCCCTCGTCCAGCTTGTTTTTGCCGTTTTTTTCCAGCCGGGCGGCCGCCTCTTCTTCTGTCAGGCCGGTATCAGCGGTCTGCAGATCGGCCATAACAGCCTCAGACGTTTTTAAATACTCTTGCATCAGGACCCCTCCTCTGAAATATAAAAAACTCATACACCGCCGGTACAGCCGGCCGCGTATGAGTCTCATTCTGAACCATTAAGCCAGCCGCAAAACGGCAGGTTGTTGACTTAATGCACAACATTATGGCGTGTGGAACTACTCCCTCATCTGTTACCAAAAATACCACAAATTTCCGCAAAAGTCAAGCAACAAAAACCAACGAACTGTTACAGCAGTACTGTTTCTTATACACGCGCGACCATTTCGCCGTACTTTTCTTTGCTCTCGCGGATAAACTGCTCGATCTGTGCCACGGTAGGCATAGCGTCTGAACAGGAATGCGATGCAATCAGAATGGACGCAGAAGCAGAACCGAATTCCAGCGCCTCCACAATATCTTTGCCCTCCAAAAGGCTGTAAAGAAAAGCAGAACCGTAGCCGTCGCCGCCGCCGAAGCCCTTAAGCATCACCGTCGGGAAAGGTTTGACCGAATAGGAGTTGCCGTCGCAGGTATAGGCGGTCGACCCCTCTTTTCCGTGTTTGATGACGCAGATCTTGGCGCCGTAGGCCTGCCAGTAAGCTGCGCTTTCGGCGTCTGTCGCGCGCACGCCGACGATACGCTCCGTCAGGTCAAATTCTTCGCGCGAGCCGATGATAATATCGGAATTTTGCGCCACGAGCGAATAATAAACAGAGATCTCATCTTTCGATTTCCAGGTATAGGCGCGGTAGTCGATGTCAAAAATCACACGTGTGTTGTTCTTTTTGGCCAGCATCATCGCTTTGAGGCACGCCTCGCGCGAAGGGCTCTGCGCCAATGCCGTTCCGCTGATTATTATGGCCTTGGCAGAGGCAATATATGCCTCATCCACATCGGCGGGGTCGAGCATCAGATCGGCTACGCCGTCGCGGTACATCAAAATGGAGCTTTCCTGCTTAGAGAGGATCTCCGTAAATGTAAGGCCAAGCTTTTCGCCGTTTTTGGCGCGTGTGACATGGGAGGTGTCGATGCCCTCCTTGTCAAAATACTCCACAACATAGTCGCCGAACTGATCGTCGGACACGGTGCCGATAAAGCCGACCTTTTTGCCGAGCCGTGCAAGACCGACCGCAATATTGGCCGGGGAACCGCCGACATACTTGTTGAAATTGCCGGACCGGGACAAGGGCATATACATGTCGGTCGGATTGAAATCAATGGCGATACGACCGATCGGAATGAAATCCAGCGGTTTTGACATGTCAAATTCTATGTACTGCATGGCGTTTATCTCCTTTACGCTTTATTTTCCGTACCAAAAATACAAATATGCTTTTTTACATTTTCATAGGCACCGCGCACCTCTGCGGCCTGCAGGTCATAATACCCGTCGATCGCATTTTCGCGGTAGCAGGCGCGCACCGTGTGTTCCACCGTGTCAAACGTGGCCGTTGCAATGTTGATTTTACGGATGCCGGTGTGGGCGCAGCGCACAAAATCCGCTTCGCTGATGCCCGTGCCGCCGTGCAGCACAAGCGGCACATCCACCCGGCGGTCGATCTCTTCCAAAATATCAAAACGCAGATCGGGCGCCGATTTGTAATTGCCGTGCGCATTGCCGATGGCGACGGCCAGCGCGTCACAGCCCGTCTCCTGCGCAAAACGGCACGCATCGTCCGGGCGGGTGCAGTGCATAGCGATCTCTTCACTTCCGTCCTCACTGCCGCCGACGCAGCCGATCTCGGCCTCAAGCGCCGCGCCATACTCCGCAGCCAGCGCAGCGACCGCCTGCGTTTCGCGTATGTTTTTATCAAGCGGCAGATGGCTGCCGTCAAACATGACAGACGTAAAGCCAATGTCCAGTGCTTCGCGGATCTTTTCCAAGGTTTTGCCGTGGTCAAAGTGAACGGCCACCGGCAGATCCGACTGCTCAGCAGCGGCCACCATCAGCGGGCCGATAAGCGCAAGCGGCGACTGTTTGAGCCGCACCTCGGCGATCTGCAAAATGATCGGTGCACGCAGCTCTTCAGCCGCCTGCAGCGCGCCGAGCACCATTTCCATATTGGCGACGGAAAAGCTGCCGACCGCGTAATTGCCGGCCTCAGCAGAGGCAAGCAGTTCTTTCATGTTGACAAGCATAAGACCAGACCGTTTCTTTTAAAATTGCGAGCCGGCAGTAAGCCGAGTTCTGTCGTGGACGACCATCTATCTCGACGTTTCGTTGCCGAAACGCTCCAGCCATCTGTCGAAGTTATGTGTCGGGCAAACAACTCTTCAGTCGATGTTGCAGCGGATAGGGTTTACATGGCAAAGAACGTCTCCGCTCTTTCGGTGAGCTCTTACCTCGCCTTTTCAACCTTACCGCTTTCGCGGCGGTATATTTCTGTTGCACTTTCCCTAGGGTCACCCCCGGCGGCCGTTAGCCGTTATCCTGCCCTGCGCTGCTCGGACTTTCCTCATAAATATCTATTTACGCGGCCGTCTCGCCGACTCGCACAATTATATATTAAAATAAACCGGCAAAACTGTCAATAATTATTAAAGAAAAAAGAATTGAAATACATGCTGTTTTATAGTAAAATTCATTAAAGAGGTGAATCATTTGAGGAATTATGACGACGATGGGTTCAACCCCTGCGATTTCGACGATGACGACGATACGCTCGACCGGCGCGTACCCGAAAATGAAAATTACTATTCCGGCAGAAACGGCACTTATCCGCACGATGTGGATCTGAATTTCAACAGCCGCGAATATACGCCGCAGCAGGACAACTACGGCTATGCACAACCGCAGCAAAACACGCCCTATGCCCCCTACAGCCAGGACGATGCGTGGCAGTACGGCCGTGCAAACGACCGGCGCGACACATATGACCGTTACCGGCCGCAAAGCACGCGCGACCAAAGGCAGCGCCAGCCGCAGACACGCGCAGCCGGCCAAAAAAAGAAAAAAGGCGGCACAAAGGCCGGCGCCATATTTGCCGCCGCTGTTGCGCTGGTTCTGGTGGTGGCCGTTGCCCTGGGCGCAGGCGTCAACTCTGTGCTGAACAAAATCGTTTACGATGACAAGGTAGACAACGCCTATGTGGACAGCAGCGCGCTTGCATCCTCCGGCCGTGTGAAAAACATTTTGCTGCTCGGTGTGGACCGCCGTTCCTCTGACGAGACCGACACACGCGCCGACACGATGATGCTGATCTCGATCGACAAGCAGCACAAGTGCATTAAAATGACTTCGTTCCTGCGCGATACATGGCTGTATATCCCCTGCCACGACGGAAAGCAGCGCTTAAACGCCGCCTGTACCTACGGCGGTTACAACGGCGTAAAAGACACGATCGAATACAACTTTGGCGTAAAGATCGACGGCTATGTAGTGGCCGATTTTGAGATGTTTAAAGTCATTGTAGACGCGATCGGCGGCGTGGAAGTGGAAGTAACGGAAAAAGAGGCCAAAGAAGTTACGAACCACCCGAAGCGTTACGGCAATGTAACGCTGGAAGCCGGCACCCATGTGCTGACCGGTGAGCAGGCGCTGGCCTACTGCCGTATCCGCAAGATCGACACCGACTTTGAACGCACGAAACGTCAGCGCACCGTGGTAACGGCCATCATTCAGGGGCTGCTGAAAAACCCCACCAAGCTGCTGTCGGCCGCACTGGACGTTGCGCCTTACATTGAGACAAGCCTTTCCAAAGGCGAAGTCGTCTCCGCTGTGTTCTCTGCACTGCCCTGCCTGACCGACCTGATGCAGGAGAAGGTGCCGATGGACGACACCTGGTCGTACAAAACGATACGCGGCAATTCTGTAATTTCAGCAGACATTGACGAGAACAAGCGGCTGCTTGTGGACTACATCTATAACCAGGCGCCAAGCGAAGATACGACAGATACAGAAGAGAAATAAAAGCAAAGACAGCAAAAACGGAGGATCTGACAATCCTCCGTTTTTTTGTTTTATTTACTTTAGGCGCTGTACCCATTCCTTCTCACGAAAGCCCACCAAAACCGTTTCACCGTCTATAACGATCGGCCTTTTGACCAGCATGCCGTCGCCGGCAAGCAGCTGCAGCTGCGCATCTTCCTCCATTTCCGGCAGCTTGTCCTTCAGCTGCATAGACTTGTAAAGCATGCCGCTCGTATTGAAAAACTTTTTCAGCGGCAGACCGCTTTTGGCGTGCCAGGCTTTCAGTTCCTCATAAGTGGGGTTTTCGGTTTTGATGTTGCGGCTTTCAAACGAAAAGCCGTTTTCCTCCAGCCATTTTCTGGCCTTCTGGCAGGTAGAACATTTTGGGTATTCCACGAATAACATAACAATCTCCTTTCGGCAGAGCCATTATAAAAAGCACCTATTTAAGCGTTCACCTGAATTTTAAAAACGATTTTGCGCACGTTTACGTCCTTTTCGGCGCTGAGACCGGGCATATGCGCATCCTGCGGCGCAAGCAGCAAAAATGTGCCGGCTGTCAAAGTAAAATCCAACATCGCGTCGCCGTCATAAAACGCGATGTCACCGCCGGAGGAATACCGTTCCTCCACCATGGTGACCCGGTCCAGCCTGGCCCAGCGGATCTTTTCCACGCCGCGCACGATGTACTGCACATCCATATACTTTTTGTGCGCCTCAAAATGGTTTTCCGCTGTCTGCGGCGCCGTGCGGTAAGACTGGATATTGGCAAAAGCACGCGCACCGTCAATCGTATACTGACCGTCCGGCAGGTCTTTTGCTTCAAATTCTTTCATAAACGCGGCCACCTGCTTTAAAAGCGGCACCTCGTCAAAATGCGCCGAAATGTTTTCCATTTTATCAAAGATCATTGCGCTTCCTCCTGGTGGGCCTAAATTTCTTCGTGCGCTTGCACGATTTTACTTTTTTTGCGTTTTTTAACAGCCAGTACAATACCGGCTGCCAGCGCGGCGGCCGCCACCGGTGAGGCCACACAGGCCGTGATCTTCAGCGCCACCGTGCGCAGAACAGCCGGATATTCCGCAGACAGGAATTCCTCCATCGTCACGCCGACCTCGTGCGGCTGCTCTATATCGTGCCGCGCCAGAAGCGTCTGGAATTCGGCAAAGGCATCCTTCTTTCTGAAATAATACAGATTATCCTCCTGCATAATGCCATAAAGAACGTTCAGCTTGATCTCTTCCAGATAGCCGGTGATGCGCGCATCCTGCACATTTTCCAGTGCCGTATTGATGAGCTGCAAATATGTATCGTTATTCGCGGCAGAGAGATAATCACCGCTGTGCATGGCCGCCGTGTCGTAAAGGTCCAGATCCTCGGCCTCTGTTTTTAAGTTGGCGTTCATCGTGTCCATATACGCAGCCACCTGCGGCGCGGCAGCGCCGTAAGTGACTGTCAGATATTTGGCGATCACTTCGCTGACGTTTATGCTGTTGTCCCACATCTGGCGCGACAGGATATAGGCGCGCAGACGGGCCATTTCGTCGTTTTTCTCACGGCTGCCCTGGTGGAACACGGCTTTCACATTGTTTTCTATATAAAGCTCGTGATTATCCTTTTGCACATCAAAATTCGGGTAAGGCAAAAGCAGGTGCTTAAAATCAACTACATAATCCCAGATCAGCAGACTGCTGCTGATTTTTCCCCACGCCTCAATGCGCTCTTTTGTGCGCGCAGCCTTTTCGCTGCCGCCGAAGCGGTAACTGTAAAGCTGGCCGGACTCGATGGGCGCTAACACGATATTGACATTTTCTTCGCAGGTCATGCCTTTGGGGGGCGTTTCGTTGGAAGCGTAGGCCAAAGTGGAAATGATCTTGTCCGGAAACTTCTGCGCAAGCTTATTGATGACCGGCAGCATCGTGCCCATCATGGAGCCCGTCTCCTCCAGCACTTTGGCACAATCCGCACAGGTGCAGTAACTCCAGTTGTCATTAATACTGAAATCCCAGTATGTTTTATCCGGCTGTTCGGCCATCAGTTCCGCCATTTTGGCTTCAATGATCGGGTAGACCTCCGGGTTGGACAGGCAAAGCTGCACCGGCTCCCCGCTTTCATCAAACACAAAGTATTCCGGGTGTGACTCGGCATAAATTTCAGGGTCCACAAACGTAAACACACTGTGGCACCAGGTGCCCCAGCCGGCGTTTTGTTCAATATCGTCTGCCACGGCGCCGTTATTTTTCAGCTTTTCATACCAGCCGTTTTGCGCCACTTCGTATTGAAACACCTTGCGCCATGCAAAATCCGGATTGCTGACCAGATCGAGCGCATCCAGATAGATGGTTGGGAAAGACGGCACATAGTCGTAATCCTCACGCACGAACATGCACTGCAGCACATCCTCCAAAAAGCCGTAAACACCATTGGAAAGGCTGGCGTCATCGAGCGTGCGGATAAAAATATTTTCACCGACCGAGCGCACCAGGTAGCCGTCGTCACGCAGCGCAGACATATCTATATCCGCCGCAGCGGCGGTCGCACCGAGTGAAATAAACGGTTCTGAAACCGGGCCGCTGTCCTGTACGACCGGAAACGCACCGTACGAACCGATGATTTTATTCAGATAGTCGCTAAAGCTCTGCGCCAACTCCTTGACCTGCGCCGATGACGACGAAGGGACCAGGATACTGTAACGGCTGTCGCTGTTTTGCGCCAGGCAAAGCGCTTTTTCCTGCGCAAAAGCAGCGCGCTGCGCGCCTTCATCGTACGAGTCCAAATAATCGGAAATCTTCAGCGTTTCGGAAGACATCTGCCCACTTTGCGCAGCCAGTGCAGACACGGGCACACCGGTCAGCACCAAAACGAGTCCCAGGAAAAGGGCAAGCATTTTCTGTTTCATAATAACCTCCATTACACAGCAAAACGTGTAGGTAGATAAATATTTATACCTTTATCATATCGGTAAGCGAAATATTTGTCAATCTGTTTTTTGCTCAGATGTAAAGGGCGCAAAAACAAAAAAGCGGCAAAAGTCAGCCGCCTGAAAAAGACCGCCCGCTTGAAAAGCAGACGGCCCCAAAAATAAAATTGCGGTATCATAAGCCAAAGCTGACGGAAAGCGCGTGGTTCACCTTGCCCATGTCGCCGGTGTCGAGCGCGCCCATTTTTTCCTTCAGCCTTTTTTTATCAATCGTTCTGACCTGTTCGAGAAGCACTACACTGTCCTTTGCCAAACCGCAATCGTGCGCATTGATCTGAATATGCGTAGGCAGATTGTTTTTGTCGGTCTGGCTAGTGATCGCCGCGGCGATCACCGTTGGGGAAAATTTGTTGCCCACATCATTTTGCACGATCAGAACCGGCCGGATACCGCCCTGCTCTGAGCCTACCACGGGACTTAAATCCGCATAGTAGATCTCGCCTCGTTTAATCATTTGAATCACCCTCAACAAACAGGAATTTCTTGCATTTTTATTGTTGCCGGAAAAGTAAAATTTTAAACGTCCTTTTTTATTCTATTCTGCCGCAATCGTTTTGCTTTATGAAAAGATGTCACATATTTCCTGTTGACTTTTGCGCGGTCCGGTTTTATACTATTCATAGAACATTTGTTCGAGGTGAGCACATGGAACTGCCGAACAGAAAAATACTGCACATTGACTGCAACAAGTTCTACGCATCGGTCGAATGCCTTTACCACCCGGAACTGCGCGACAAACCGGTTGCCGTCGGCGGCAGTGAGGAAAACCGTCACGGCATCGTGCTGACCAAAAATGAAATCGCGGCCAAATACGGCGTACAGACGGGCGAGCCGCTTTGGCAGGCGCGTGAAAAATGCCGCGGGCTCGTTGTGGTGCCGCCAAACTTTGCGCTTTACACGAAATTCTCCAAACGCACGCGCGAGATCTACCGCCGCTACACGGATTTTGTGGAACCGTTCAGTTTAGATGAGTGCTGGCTGGAATTTGACCCGATGGAAAAAAGCAGCCTGCGTGATATCGGTTTTGAGATCAAAGAACTGGTCAAAGAAGAACTGGGCATCACCGTCAGCGTCGGCGCAAGCTTCAACAAAGTATTTGCGAAGCTTGGCTCCGATTACAAAAAACCAGACGCACTGACCGAAATTTCCCAAGAAAATTATAAAAACATCGTCTGGCCGCTGCCGGTACGCGCGCTGTTGTTTATAGGCAGCGCGACCGAAGCCAAGCTGAATGCCTACGGCATTTTTAAGATCGGCGACCTGGCCGGGAGCGACCCTGCCTTTTTGCGCCGCCTGCTCGGTAAAAACGGGCTGATGCTTTACCGCTTCGCCAACGGACTGGACGACACGCCTGTACGCCATAAAAACGACCTGCCGCCGCCGAAATCCATCAGCAACAGCACCACGACCCCGCGCGACCTGGTCACGGTGACCGACCTGAAAATCGTGCTGACACAGCTTTGTGAATCTGTCTGCACAAGGCTGCGTGCACAAAAGCTGACCTGCTCGACCGTCAGCATCAGTGTGCGCGACAAGGAGCTGCACACCTGCAGCAGCCAGATGAAAACAAAACACCCCACCTGCCTGAGCCGTGACGTGATCGAATGCGCCTTTGCCCTGATCGGAAAATGCTTTGACGGCACGCCGGTGCGCAGTCTGGGCGTCAGTGTGACCGATTTAGAGAAAAACGCCGTTTTACAGTATGACCTGGTCGGTGAAGTTTTGAAAAGCGAACGCACCGAAAAACTGGAGACAACGGTGGACGAACTGAAAAAGCGCTTTGGCAGCCAGTGTGTGCGGCGCGCAGCCACCCTGTTTGACAAGCGCCTGGGCGCGCTGCAGGCAACCGACGTGCCCTGCAACTTTGACAAAAGGAGTTTAAGCGAATGAAGATCACTGTAGAAGTCAGCGCCGTATTTGACAAGGACGGCCGCATTACGCCGAAAAAGATCCGGCTGGACGGCCAGACCTTTGATGTTTACCACATTACCGATGTGCGCCGCGCTGCCAGCCTGAGAAGCGGCGGCACCGGCATCCGCTACACCTGCCTGATCGACGGGCGGGAAAGCTACCTGTTCAACGACGACGGCGTATGGTTTGTAGAAGCCGTCTGCTGAAGCAGTATCCAGGCAAAAAGGGACCGCCGGGCAGCGGCGGTCCCTTTTTTACTGCCACAGCACTTGAAATAGGACTTCGGTTTATGATAAAGTAATAAAAACGCCTGCAAAGGAGGGGCACGATGGATCTGGGCATGCCAACGCTGATCGGCTGCAAAACGACCGAGGAATGCGCCGCTTTGTGTCACGATCTAAAACTGCAGTTTGTGGAACTCAACATGAACCTGCCGCAGTACCAGCCCGGCCGAACAGATGCCGCGCAGCTGCGCGCACTGGCGCAGCGATACGGTATTTACTACACGATCCACCTGGATGAAAACCTGAACCCCGGCGACTTTAACCCTTATGTAGCCGAGGCGTGGCGGCGCACGGCGCTGGAGGCGATACAGCTGGCCGAAGCCATCGGCGCGCCGGTTTTAAACATGCACCTTGCCCGCGGCGTTTACTTTACCCTACCGGCGGAAAAGGTTTTTTTGTTTCAAAAGTACAAACAGCCCTACCTGCAGGCTATGGAAGCGTTTCGCGACGCATGCACGCCGGCCGCCCAGAAAAGCGGCGTGTGCATCTCGATCGAAAACAGCAGCGGCTACACAGATTTTCAGATGGAAGCGCTTGACCTTTTGCTGCAGAGCCCGGCCTTCGGACTGACTTTTGACATTGGCCACAACCACGCCATCGGCAGCGCCGACGAGCCGGCCATTCTGGCCAGGAAAGCGCGGCTCGGCCACTTTCACATGCACGACGCGGCCGGACAGCGCGACCATCTGGCGCTCGGCGACGGCGAGATCGACCTGCCCGCCTATTTTACACTGGCCGGGCAGTGTAACGCCCGCGCAGTGGTGGAGGTCAAAACGCCCGAAGCCCTGCAAAAATCGGTGGCATGGCTGCGTACGCAAAACAGCTGACACACCCGCTTTTTAATGACATAAAATAAGAGAACGGAGAAAACGCCATGAGAATGCGGCACAAAAAGAATTTAGACACACGCCTGCAGGCCGTTTCCAGCTGCCTGATCAAACCCGGACGGGACGAATGGGACTTTCGTGTGCAGGAAGAAAAGCACATAGATCTGGCCGCCTATTTTCAAAACGACAATCCCGTCTATTTGGAAGTTGGCTGCGGCAAGGGCGGCTTTGGCTGCACATTTGCCGCCGAACACCCGAACTGCAACATCGTCTGCGTGGAAAAAACACCGAACGTTATCGTCATCGGCTGTGAAGCCGCCAAAAAGCAGGGGCTGAAAAACATTCTGTTTCTGGACACGGCGGCCGAATACC
>URDW01000066.1 GCA_900546735.1 uncultured Oscillospiraceae bacterium | reverse complement strand
AAGAAAATAAAGCACTTTAAAAGCAGAAAAACCGCACAGCTGTGCGGTTTTTGCGTTTTTTGTCTAAATGTTATGCTTTACATCGCGCTGACCTGCAGAATGCCGCTGGCAACTTCTGCTCTGGTTGCGGCGCGCAGCGGCGAGAAAGTGCGGCTGCTGGTCGGGGCAACAATGCCGTTTGTGCTGGCCCAAATCACGGCGTTTTTCGCGTAAGAGGGCACCACATAGCGGTCAATGTAGCTCAGGCTGCCGCTGACCTGCGGTGAACCGGCCCAGCGGTACAGCATGGCCGAAAGCTGTGCGCGGGTCACCGTGCAGTTCGGGGTGAACAGCAGGCCGAACGCAATGCCGGTGACGATACCTTCGTTGTATGCCCACACAATGGCGTCGTAAGACGCGGTGCGGCTGTTGACGTCTAAGAACGGTTCTTTCATGCCGCTTACGTCCGGCGAACCGGCCAGGCGGTAAAGTGCCTCTACAAGCTGTGCGCGCGTCATGGAGCTGTCCGGCGAGAAGGTGGTTTCGCTGGTACCGTTCATGATGCCGTTTTCGTACACATATTTTACAGCGTTATAATAGCTGTCACTTGCGCTGACGTCTGTGAACGGGAACGTGTCCTCGGGCAGCGCGGCCAGGATCTTGTTTGCAATGTTTCTGTAGCCGGCCGGCGTGGGGTGCGAAATGTCGCAGACTGTGCCGCTCGTTTCCACAAAGATGTAACCGAATTTGTCGGCGCCGGCTTTCATCGGTGCGTTGATGGCGTCGACCAGCGTCTGTGAAATTTTATGGCTGATGGAGTTCGGGTCGTCGTTTTCCAGATCTTCTTCCGTTTTGTAGCCGGTGTCAAACAGGCCGACAACAAGCAGGGTAACGTCGGGGTTCAGGTCGTAAATATCCTGAATGACATAGTCCCAGTTTTCAATGTAATTGCTGATGCCGTATTCGATCGCTTCAGGCAGCACTTTCAGCACGCCGGGCAGCGCGCCCATAACGGATGCCAGATCCAGCAGGGAAGTCAGCGTGTCGTTTTGAATGCCGGCGCTCTCCAGCATTTCTTTGGCGGCGGCTACGAATTCGTCAAATTCGCCGCCCTGTGCCAGTGCGTCCAGCACGACCCAGCTAAGGAACGTGCCCACGTCGTTGCCGCCAAGGCCAAGGGTGATGAGGCCGGCGTCAGCAACGGCCTGGCGAAATGCAGGAATGCGTGATTCCATCAGTTCGGGGTCAGATGCGTCGTGGAACAGGTAGTCGTCGCCCTCAAAGTCGTCTTCAAACATGTAGCGCATTTCAATCGTGCGAAAGCCCGGGCAGGCCATGGGGATCAGCTCTGCGCCGATCGTGTCGGCTACGATCGCACCGTATGAAGTGTCGACTCTTTTAAATTCGCAGTCGATTTGCTCCACATCGCTGTAGCCGGCGGCTACGCTGTCGCCCAGCAGCACATAGGTGCCGTAGTCGTGGTATTTTTTGCCGGTTTCGCTGTCCTGTGCAAAGCATATGACCGTGCCTGAAAGCATGGTCATGGCCAGCAATGCACACAGCAGGCTTCTTAATCGTTTTTTCATAAGTTTATATACCTCCTGATAAAAATTTCTGTACATATTTTACTGGGTTTTTCTATCTTCTGTCAATATTTTTAATAAATTATTAATAAAATTTGTATTTAGTTTTAATGGAATTTTGTCTATTTGTTTACCGCTGTTTATTAAAGGTGCAGTGCGTGCTTTTTAGCAGTGGCTGCACTGCTGCGCAGGAGGCGACAGTACAATATTTTATCTTTTCCGGGAAGGTCATTGACTTCTCGCTTTGGAGCACCTATAATGAAATGGGACACTTTACCCAAAAATGTGAAAAAGGAGTGAAATTATGAAACGCATAAGAATCTATGCGGCCAAAATCATTGCCGTTATGCTTGCTGCAGCTGTTTGCTTTGCAAGCACGGCCGTTACAGCTGCTGCGGCAACGGAACCCTATCTGTTTTACCTGGTCTATTCGGACATTCAGGCAAACAAGACAAGCGCCGACCAGCGCTATGGAGCAAATTCCAACCATATCAACTCGCAGCAGCTGCCCACAAGCGACACTGCCCGCGGCATCAGCGGCAGCAGCATCGTTTATCTGGCAAAGAACGAGCGCGAGGGTTTTCAGGTCTACTTCCATGAGCAGACGGCAAGCCGTCCGCTGCGTGTAGAGGTCGGCGAGTTCTGCAATGCGGCCGGCGAAGTGCTGCCTGTTTCGATTTATAACGAGGCATACTTCCGGCCCTGGACGGGCGGCGACCAGCTTGGCGAAGCACTTGTGCCGTATGACGGCGAAGTGGTCAATACTGTTTTGAATGAAAACAACATGTTTTACGTTGAGCTGCGCTCGGCGGAGGATCAGACGCCCGGCAACTATACTTCAACCGTCACGCTGTACGACGGCGATGCCGTTTTGGCGCAGAAGTCCGTTACAGCAGTTGTGTGGAATTTTGCATTGCCCGAAAGTCACTATGCAACGGCGCTGATGGGCCTTTACAACAGTGCGTCGGGTTATGGCGCAACACAGGGCTTTTTAGAGCTGAACGGTGTGCGCATCGGCAGTAACTGGGACATTTTGGAAGAGGATATCCCGCTGGCAGAAAGCATTGTGGAAGGCTGGCAGGAATGCCTGCTGGATCACGGGATCACGCCGTACGAGCTGCCGCGTTTTTTGATCGACTCTGATGAAAAAGCGGCCGAGCTTGCCATGGCTGACCCGCGCCGTAAAATGGTCAGCGTTCCGATTTCCGGCAATATTACTTCGCAGGCGACCACAAATAAGATCCTGCAGTATAAAGCTCTGGTCGACGGCAATTCGGTTTTGGAGGACAAAGCGTTTTTCTACCCGGCAGATGAACCGTCGTGGGGCGCCGACAGCGACACTTCATCGTTTGAATCGCGGATCCAGGCGATCAATGCGCTCTGGCCGGACAGTCACAAAATGGTGCCGTTTGCATCTAATTTCGACACCGTTATGCCGGTGCTGAAAAAAACGACCGATGTTTTGTGCATCAACCAGTCGGCGTTGTATACGGAGAAAAACATTAATGCTTTTAATGAGTATACTTCCGGTGAGGGCTGGCACCGCAAGCTGCGCTATCACGGCGATATCACACTTGGCAGCTTTGAGCTCTGGCGCTGGGGCAAGAGCCCGGCCGGGGTGTTCCGCCGCATCTTTTTCTGGCAGTCCGGTTTGCTTGGCGACAATGGCATGCTTTACTGGAACTGCGGTTATATACCGTATGTAAACGGCGAACCTTATAATGTGTGGGAGACCAACACGCTTCCGTCTGCCTCCGGCGTGCAGACCGGCAACGGCAACGGCGTTCTGCTTTATCCCGGCGCGCCGATCGGCGAGGACCCTACCCAGCCGATCATGTCCCTGCGTCTTAAGCAGGTGTCGGCCGGTCTGGATGATTACGATTACATTGCGCTGGCGCGTGAATTCCTTGGCAAAGACAGTCAAGTGCTGGACAGCGCTTTGAAAAAAGTTTTTGTCAATTACGAAAAGCATGGCCTGAACAATATTTTTAGTTCGGAGCCGCACGAAGGCATTTCTGTGGACTGGATCGCATGGGAATGCAACACCATGAACAATGCGCGCAAAATGCTGGGCGACGCACTGGACAAAGCCGCTGCACAGCATAATTACGGCGAATGGCAGCTTGTTGTAGAGCCGGACGCGCAGCACGACGGCCTGGAGATCCGCACCTGCGCTGACTGCGGCACACAGGACAGCCGCGATGTGCCGCGCTGCAGCCTTGGCGCGCACGACTATGCCTATACGGACAACGGCGACGGCACGCATACGCGCATCTGCACCGTTTGCGGGACGGAAGATGTGCAGGCGCATAACGAAGAAGTTGTGCCCGGAAAAGCCGCTACTTGTACAGCTGAGGGCCTTACGGATGGCCGGCGCTGTACCGAATGCGGTGCGGTGACCAAGGCGCAGGCAGTGCTTGAAAAACTGCCGCATACGCCGGGGGAATGGGTCTATACATCGGACGGCATCTATGAAAAGGAATGCACGGTATGTCACAATGTGATCGACCGCCAGACGGTGGAACTGACGCTTGAGCCGGCGGAAATCACCCTGACGAACGGTGAAACGGCTCAGTTGAACGCCGGTGCAGCCGATTTTACAAAAATCATTTATGCTTCTGCAAACAGTTCGGTCGCTGCCGTAGATGCAAACGGCCGCATTACGGCCAAAGCGCCCGGTGAAACCGTGATCACCGTTTCGGTGGAGGGTACAGATCTGGCCAAAATGTGTAAGGTAACGGTTGATCCCAGACTATACACCGTCACCTGGGTCATAGACGGCGCTTCTCAAATTACCGAGGTGGCCGAGGGCGCAGCGCTTGCGCCGCCTGCAGTCCATGACAGGCCGGGCTACAATTTCGCCGGCTGGTCACCCGCATTGCCGGATGTGATGCCGTCTGCCGATGTGACTTTTACGGCGGTGTTTGAACCGGTCATCCGCGTTTCTGTCGTGCCGGCCGGTGCTTCCGACGAACAGGTGGGTCAAGTTATTTATCATAAGGTGCCGTGGTATAAAACGTGGACGAGTCAGACGGTGGACCTGACCGTTGCGTCCGATGACGACAGCCAGATCGCCCGTGTGGAATGGGTCTATGCCAACTGGTCTGTAGACGAACCGGAGGCAACCATTGAAAATGCGTATTCCAGAACGGCTACGATCCGTCCGACGTGGGGCATAGGTGCGCGTTCCTGTTGGGTGCAGGCTGTTGTCACAGATGTGTACGGCAATAAAATCTATTCAGAACCGGTCAAAGTCCGTTTCTATAACTGGGACTGGCAAAAATAGTTTGTTTCTTACCGTAACGAACCGCCCTTGCAGTTTTGCAGGGGCGGTTTTGGTATGGGCAAATTAGAAAACGACAAAAAGATTGCCCTGCATTTTCCTTTGTGGTAAAATAAATCTGCGCCGGCTGCTTTGAGAAGACCGGCGGTGTTTCTTATGGCGTCATTTTGCCGTTTATGGCTTGGTAATGTCTGGAGGGGATTTTATGCGTGCAAAAGTAAACAAAAATGCAATCAAAATTCTTGCAGCCTGTATTGCGGTCCTGGCTGTTTTTACGGCAGGTTTCGGCTTTGTGCTGATGCCGGCGGGGGCGCTGTTTGCCGAAGGGCCGGCCGACGGCACCAAGGCGTTTTCGTCAGAAGGCAATATAGGCAGCCGGTACTACCGCATCCCGGCTTTGCTCACCGCGCAGGACGGCACACTGATCGCCGCTATGGACGCGCGCTTCGGCGGCACGGCCGACTCTCCAAACAATTTGGACACGGCTGTCAGCACCAGCACCGACAACGGCGCGACGTGGACTGACCGTCTCGCTTTTTCGTTTGCAGATTGGGAAAGTGCGTCCCCGTCTCTTTTGCCGGACGGCTCTTTGCGCATTTTGAACAGCGCGTCTGTGATCGACCCAAGCCTTTTGCAGGATGGGCAGACCGGCCGTGTTTTTATGCTGGTAGATGCTTTTCCGTATGCGACCGGCTTCTCTTCCTCGCAGACCGGCAGCGGCTACACAGAGGTGGATGGTGAAAAACGCCTGATGCTGCGCAAAAACGGTGAGGAAAATTATGATTATACCGTGCGCGGCGATGGCGCCATTTACGATAAAAACGGCCAAAAAACAGCTTATTCGCTGAATAGCCGCGGCGAAATTTTGGAAAACGGCACACCGCTTACCATCACGCAAAAGCGGCAGCATTACTGGTATACAGTGCCTTTTGCCACCGGTACGGGTCAAGATGTGCCGATGCACATTTTTTACCGGGATGCGCTTTTTCAGGCTTATCCGACTTCTTATTTGTACCTGATGTGGTCGGACGATAACGGCCGGACCTGGTCAGATCCGGTGGATCTGAACGCACAGGTCAAGTCAGACGACGCCGGATTTACGGGTGTTTGTCCGGGCCGCGGGATTCAAATCAAAAACGGTGCACATGCCGGCAGGCTCATTTTCCCGGTCTATTCGGCCGATCCCGAAACGGGCGACCAGTTTTTCTCGGTCATTTACAGCGACGATCATGGTGCGACCTGGGCGGCCGGCGAGCCGGTCACGTTAAACGAAACGGTCGGCGCCTGCATGAGCGAAACGCAGTTGGTGCAGTTTGCGGATGGCAGCCTGCAGGCCTTTTCGCGTACCCAGGCCGGCTTTGTGGGCACGGCTTACAGCGCTGACGGCGGCGCGACCTGGCAGGATGCACAGCTGATAGATGAATTGCCGCTGGCCGCCGGTTCCGGCTGTCAGCTTTCGGCGATCAATTACGCCGGCAAGATCGACGGCAAGGATGCGGTTTTGCTGTCAGCCCCGGCCGGCGACGGACGCACCAACGGGTTTATTTACGTCGGCCTGATTGAGGAAAACGCCGGGCGGTATTCGATCAACTGGACGTATAAGACCGAGGTGACCGACGCAAACACTTATTTTGCCTACTCCTGCTTAACGCAGCTCTCTGACGGCAGTGTCGGCCTTTTGTATGAGCAGTCCAATGTTGCCCAATCGGTCGATACTACGCTGTTTAAAACGTTTACGGTCACGGAATTGACCGCTTCGGCAGTTCAGTAAGTTGGTTGCGCCGTTTTATCGGCGATTTGTAAAAAAGATTTTATATGTAAAAAATCCCGGGATAACTCCCGGGATTTTTAATAAAGCAAATGCAAAATCGCATGAAAAAGCACTTGCTTCAGAGAGGGGCATATTCAGACGAATCGTTTTGGATAATAGAAAAACAAAACTGCTTTCGTCTACAAATATAATTTTACATGTAACAGTACCTTTTGTCAATTCCTATTCTATAAACAAATCATAAATAATTGTTATAAATTTGCAAAAAAATAAGCAAATGAACAATTATTTAACATTATTTTAACATTGTCATGAAAAACGGCGCGGCTATCTCGTGAATGTGTTTCAAAAAGTCTTGCTGCAAGAGAAAAAACAGGCAAAAAAATAGAGGCGGCTTTTGTAAAAATCAAAAGCTGCCTCTTGTGTTACCTGCGCCGGCGGCGTCAGCCGTTTTCTCCCTGCATCTTGTCCTGCGCTTCGGCCACTTTCAGCATAATGGCGCATTCAATGCGCTTTTTGTGCAGTTCGCAGCCAAAGTCATATGTGCCGTTGACCGACCCGGTCGTGTGGTAGGCGTTGGCCGCACAGCCGCCTGAGCAGTAAAGCTTTGCAAAGCAGTCTTTGCACTTTTCGTGCGCGTAAACGTTGCAGTTTTCAAACTGGCGGATGACTTCGGGGCGGGTGATACCGTCGTACACGTTGCCGGCCAAAAAGTTTTCGTCACCCACAAACTGGTGGCAGGGGTACAGATCGCCCGTAGGCGTCACGGCCAGGTATTCCGTGCCGACGCCGCAGCCCGAAATGCGCTTTACAATACAGGGCCCACGATCCAGGTCGATCATATAGTGGTAAAACGTAAAGCCTTTGCCCGCACGGCGGCGCTTTAACATTTCAAAGGCCAAAATCTCGTACTGCTCTTTTAATGCCGGCAGGTCGCTTTCCAGCAGGGCATAGGGCTCGCTCGGGTCGCACACCACCGGTTCAATGGAGATCTCTTTGAACCCCAGGTCGGCCATGTGCAGAATGTCTTTGGAAAAGTCGGTGTTGAAGTGGGTGTAAGTGCCGCGCATATAGTATTCCAGCGCACCGCGCTTTTGCACGGCGTTTTGAAATTTCGGCACAACGGCGTCGTAGCTGCCTTTGCCGCCGCGCGTTATGCGCATGCGGTCGTGCACTTCTTTGCGCCCGTCCAGGCTCAGCACGATGTTGCCCATTTCTTTGTTGCAAAAATCAATGACTTCGTCGTTCAAAAGCACGCCGTTTGTCGTCAGCGTGAAACGAAAGTTTTTGTCGTATTTTTTCTCCAGGCTGCGCCCGTAAGCCACCAGCTTTTTGCACACATCCCAGTTCAGCAGCGGCTCGCCGCCGAAAAAGTCCACTTCCAGATTGTGACGGCCCCGGCTGTTTTCAATCAGAAAGTCAATGGCGCGCTTGCCGGTCTCAAAAGACATGATCTGTTTTTCGCCGCTGTATTCGCCCTTGCCGGCAAAGCAGTATTTGCAGGCCAGGTTGCAGTCGTGCGCCACATGCAGGCAAAGGGCTTTCAGCACGCCCTGGCGCGCTTTAAAGCCCTCCGCCATAGACTGAAATGTGTCTTCGGCAAAAAGGCGCCCTTCGGCTTTCAGCGTTTCAATGTCGTCAAAGCATTCGTCCACTTCAGCGGGCGTCACGTCGCTTTCGCCGGCGTATTTTTCCAGAATAAACTGTTTGATCTGGTCGCGGCTCTCACTTTCGTAGCGGCAGATAATGTCGTAGGCCACCGGGTCTACGGCGTGCACGCAGCCGCTGTTTTGGTCGATGATGATGTTGTAGCCGCCAAGTTTATATGCATGAATCATGTTGTACTCCAAAAAAGAAGGGCGGCCTGGCCGCCCCGTGTGTAAAATTATTTTTTAAGCTGTTCGCACTTCTGGTTTGCGACCGCGCAGGAAGTTTTGCTTGCGGACTGGCAGGATGTCTGGCATTCGCCGCAGCCGCCTTTCTTGGCAGATTCGCAAAGGTTTCTCGATGATAACGTTTGAATTCTCTTCATGGTCTGCACCTCGTTTCCTATTAAATTTCGTACTCCTATTTTACTCTACTTGCCCGCTTTTGTCAATCATTATGTCATCTGCAAGCTTTCGGCCGCTGCCGACGATGGCAATGTGCTTTTTCTGTGCGTTGCGGATCCAGCAGATCTGTGCCCGGCCGATGCGTTCCCCCGGCAACAGGATCGGGCTGCCGGGCGGGTAGGCGCACACGGTCTCGCCGCATATTTTGCCTTCGGCCGCTTCCAGCGGGCAGGGCAGTGGTTCGGCGCAGTCGGTCATTTCCCTTACCTTTTCCGGCATGGGCGGTTTTTCGGCCGGCGCCGGTTCCTCGTACCGGCAGGTGCGGTCAAAAGCGCACAGTGCGTCCGCCACGGCCTGCAGCTGTGTTTTTTCGGTGCACACAGACGGCATCAAAAGCAGGCTGTCTTGTGTGTACATTTCGCAGCAGATATTTTTCTCCTGCAAAAAGCGGTGCAGGGCAAAGGGCGTGCGGTCTGCGGTGCGCAGGCTGACGTTCAGCTTGTACCTGTCCAGGACAGTGCCGGGCTCAAAGGCATTCAGCTGCAGGTGCCTGAGCGGCAGCTTTTGCAATTCGCTCAGGTACGCGTTCATCTGCGTAAACAGGGCTTGCTGCTGTTCTAAAAAGCTGCAGCATTTGGACATGCCGGCCAGCAGAATGTAGCTTGGGGACGAACTTTGAAAAATGGACATATACTTTTTCAGCGCCGCCTGGTATTTTTGATTCCGGCACAGCACCAGCGCCGTTTGTGTGGGCGCAGGCAGCGTTTTGTGCAGCGAGGTGATAACGATGTCGCCAAAGTAGGTATAGCCGTCTGAAAAGCGCAGGTGCGCACCGTGTGCGGCGTCTGTGATCAGTGCCGCGCCATACCGGCGGCAGACGGCCCGGATGCTTTCCAGATCGCTGCAGACACCTTCGTAAGTGGGGGAGGTGAGCACAACGGCTTTTGTCTGCGGTGTGCGCTGCAGGTGCTTTTCAATAACGCTTGCTTCGCAGTAGGTGTAAACACCGGCCGTTTGGTCAAAGTGCGGTTCAAAACAGTCGGTGTGCAGGCGCAGCAGACCGGCGGCATTATAAACACTGCGGTGACAGTTTCGGGCAATCAGAATGCGGCTGCCCGGCTCGCAGACGGCGTGCACAGCGGCCAGAATTCCCCCGCTCGACCCGTTGACGCAAAGAAAGGCCTTTTTTACACCGTAGAGCGCAGCAAACCGTTCGGCCAGCTCTTGCAGCAGGCCGCCGGGTGCGTGCAGGTCGTCAAATCCGTCTATTTCGGTTATGTCTATTTTTTCGGCGCCGTACAGGTCAAACAGCCGGCTGTTCTCCTTGTGGCCGGGCATATGCATGGAGATTTCGTGCTTTTTGGCATGTGCTTCAAGTGCGGCGTGCAGGCTCTTTCCGTTTTGTCCCATTGTGGCTTATTGTCCCTTCTTTGGTGCCGGCGTTCGCTGCTTTTGTTTTCGGTGCGCCAAGCTTTGTGGCATTGGTCGCTGTAAACAGCACAAATGCGCCGAAAAACGGCAGCGTTTCGTTAAATGCCGTTTCTTTGGTGATGAGCATCAGTATCAGGCTGGCGGCCAAAACGGCGCAGCCGCAGCCGAACAGCGCCCAAAACGCCGGGCGCTCTTTGCGCCGCAGCAGGTAGTAAATCAAAATGGCACAGCCGTTTGCGCCGGTAAATAAAAACGCGCCGGTGCAGTGTAAAAAGTAATACGGGCGCATGTCGTAGTCAAACGGGAACAGCAGCGTCATGCCCATGCCCAGTGTGGACAAAATTAAAAGGACTTTATAAAAATTTTTATGTATGCCGGCGCGCATGTACATCGTGCAGATATTGGCAAGCATCGCAGATTGTGCAAGTACGCCCCATATGGCAAATAAGACCGGGTGCGTAAGTCCAATGGTCGACAGGGCGCCGCTGTTTTCAAAAATGTCGCCCAGCTGCATGTACCAGATCGTGTAAAGGCAGGATATGCCCATCAGCACAATGCCGATCGGGCGCAAAGCGGTTGATTTTTTCATGTTGAACACCAGGGCTATTATAGCACATACATCCGGGCGCTGTCTACCAAGATAGCTTCTGCGCTTTTACAAAGCCGTTCAGGTGATTTTCTTGCTTGGAATTTTGAAAATTTTTAAATACGCCATTGACAAATTTAAAAATATATGGTATATTTTTTGTCGTTGCAGGGAATGCAACACTGCGGATCAGGCAGAACGCCCCGCCTCGGCAATCCTCGCCGTGTAAAAATAGAGGATCGGATATGCGGATGTGGCGGAATTGGCAGACGCGCTAGATTCAGGTTCTAGTGAATGCAAGTTCATGTGGGTTCAAGTCCCGTCATCCGCACCAGAAACGGCACGTTTATCGTGCCGTTTTTTTGTTGCGTTCAGATTTGGTAATAGAAAATAAAGCGGTTCGCTTTTTTCGAAGCGCGGTAGAGCTGTTTCCAATTTCGTTTGTTTGTGATATAATGGCTACAGTGAATGACGGAGATTTGGGAAAGG
>URDW01000065.1 GCA_900546735.1 uncultured Oscillospiraceae bacterium | reverse complement strand
ACTGTGCGGTTTTTCTGCTTTCTCTGTTGTTTTTTATAATACAACGATTTTACAACGTACTTCGTGGCTGGAAAGCGATTCTTTTCTCCCGTAATTTATTGCGCGATCCAGCCGGCTTTTTCGACAGTCTGAAGCAGGGCAGTGCCCTGCTTTTTTTCGTGCCAAAATAAAAGGGAATCAATAAATGCCCTGCGCCATCATGGCCTCGGCCACCTTTTCAAAGCCGGCAATATTGGCGCCGGCCACCAGATCGTAGCCCAGGCCGTACTTTTCGGCGGCGGCCACCGAATGGGCGTGGATGTCCTTCATCGCGGCGTGCAGGCGGCGGTCCACCTCCTCGGCGCTCCAGCTCAGGCGCTGGCTGTTCTGGCTCATCTCCAGCCCCGAAACGCACACGCCGCCGGCGTTGACGGCCTTGGACGGCGCCACGATGACGCCCGGTGCGCCCTCCAGCAGATCGAGCGCGGCGGCCGTGGTGGGCATGTTGGCCACCTCAATATAATACTTTGTGCCGTTTTTCAAAATGTTTTTGGCGTCTTCCACATCGACCTCGTTCTGCGTGGCGCACGGCATGACCACATCGGCCGGCACGCACCAGGGTTTTTCCCCGGCGTGGAACTCTGCCCCGAAGCGGTCGGCATAGTCCTGGCAGCGGTCGCGCAGCGAGGCGCGCATTTCCAGAAGATAGGCGATCTTTTCATCGGTATGGATGCCGTCTTTGTCGTACACATAGCCGTCCGGGCCGGAGATCGTCAGCACCTTGCCGCCGAGTTCATTGATTTTTTTGATGGCGCCCCAGGCCACGTTGCCGAAGCCCGAAACGGCAAACGTTTTGCCCTTGATATCGTCATTTTCATGCTTAAAGACCTCGTTTGCGTAGTAGACCGCGCCGTAGCCGGTGGCCTCCGGGCGGATGAGCGAACCGCCGTAGGTCAGCCCCTTGCCGGTGATGACGCCGTTTTCAAACGCGACCTTGATACGCTTGTACTGGCCGAACAGGTAGCCGATCTCGCGCTGGCCCACGCCGATGTCGCCGGCCGGCACATCTACGCTTGGGCCGATATGGCGGTAAAGCTCCGTCATGAACGCCTGGCAGAAGCGCATGATCTCGCCGTTGCTGCGCCCCTTTGTGTCAAAATCGGCGCCGCCCTTTGCGCCGCCCATCGGCAGCCCGGTCAGCGCGTTTTTAAACGTTTGCTCAAACCCCAAAAAGTACATGATGCTGGCGTTGACCGTGGGGTGAAAGCGCAGCCCGCCCTTATAAGGGCCGATGGCCGAGTTGAACTGCACGCGGTAACCGCGGTTGACCCGGGTGCGCCCGGCGTCGTCCACCCACGCCACACGAAACGAGATGAGCCGGTCCGGCTCTGCCATGCGTGCCAGCAGGTCCGCATCCACATACTCGGGGTGCGCCTCGATCACACGTTCGAGCGACGAAAACACCTCGCGCACGCACTGGATAAACTCCGGCTTGGCGTTGTCGCGCTTCGCCACCTTGGCCACGACTTTTTCAATGTACTCGTTCATAGATATATCACCTTTTCCTTCCTGAAGGTATAGGCCTCCAAGATCAGCATAACACAAATAGACAAGGGATGCAAGAGAAAAGTGAGCGGCGGCTCACCTCGTCGGCGCAAGCTCCATATCATTCGCGGCAACTTTTCTTTTATCCTTATTGAAAAGTTGCCTCTCATTCATTCCGCTGCGCCTCCTCTCCCCAGAAAAAATTTGTGAAACAAATTTTTCCCGGGGACCCCATTTTGTTACAAGTTGCGTATCGTTCAC
The DNA here is from genome assembly GCA_900546735.1 of uncultured Oscillospiraceae bacterium. Lineage (GTDB taxonomy): Bacteria > Bacillota > Clostridia > Oscillospirales > Acutalibacteraceae > Scybalenecus > Scybalenecus merdavium. The sequence goes on along the minus strand of URDW01000065.1, from coordinate 9,585 downwards.
GATGTAGGGACGTGCATTGCACGCCTATTATGACCCCAAACCGATTCCATTCACTCTTCTCTCTTTTGCCATAAAAGCAAAAGAAAAAAGCCCTCCAAAGAGGGCTTTTCAAAAGCAGTTATTTGATGATGGTGCCGAGGGAATTCGGGGTCATGGCGGCGGCATTGCTTTCGTCCGTGTCGATGTGCATGGCGAGCGCATAGCTGTCGGACACACGCACGACGACGTCGCCGAACGTCAGCTTGCGGCCGTCGGCCGACGGGATCTCGACCGAAACGATCTGCTTGTCGCTAAGGCCCATGCGCGCGGCGTCGGCCGTGGTGGCGTGGATATGGCGCTTGGCGGCGATGACGCCCTCTTTGATCTCAAGCTCGCCCTTCGGGCCGATCAGCTTACAGCCGGCCGAACCGGCGATGTCGCCCGATTCGCGCACCGGCGCTTTTACACCGATCGAGCGCGCGTCGGTCAGGCTGAGCTCCACCTGCGTGTCCTTACGCACCGGGCCGAGGATGGACACACCTGCAATTTCGCGCTTGGGGCCGACCACGGTCACACGCTCTTCGCTGGCGTACTGGCCGGGCTGCGAAAGCATTTTTTTAACGGTCAGTTCATAGCCCGGGCCGAACAGCGTTTCCAGATCCTGCTGGGAAAGGTGCACATGGCGGGCCGAAACTTCTACGACAACCTGATTGTTTTCCATTGAACTTCTCTCCTGTCTTTCTGTTTTCAACCATATTTTAAACCCACAGCCGCTTATTTGCAAGGAAAACTTATAATTTTGCACAGCTCTGTGCAAAATCGGCGATTTCCGGCAGAAAACAGCCGTTTGCCGCTGTTTTTATTGACAAAAGCGCACTTTCTGGTATAATAAAGGCAACTTGATAAGTCAGGGGTGCTTTCGGGCTGAGATTATACCCTTCTACTCGTTCGGTAATGCGAACGCAGAAGACGATTTCGTAGACTGTACGACTGCGCCCCGGGGTGACCCGGGGCTTTTTCTTTGGCTTACCGAGTAAACGGTAAAGAAAGGAGGAAAAAGAATGGCAAATACAAAAACAACTTTGCCCGGCGTGTCGAACGTGCGGCGGCTGACGGAAACGGCCATTATGATCGCGCTGGCCACAGGCCTTTCGTACCTGATTTTGTTTCAGGCGCCGATGGGCGGCAGCATTACGGCGTTCAGCCAGGTGCCGATCATCATCATCGGCTACCGCTACGGCTGGAAATGGGGCATTTTTACCGGGTTTGTACACGGCATGCTGCAAATGCTTTTGCAGGGGCTTTCAAACTTCTCTTACGTCAAGGGCTTCGGTTCGTACCTGATTTTGATTTTGTTTGACTACGCCATTGCCTTTGCCGTGCTCGGCATCGGCGGCGCGGTTTTCCGCAAACTCAAAAACGAGACGCTTGGCCTGGCGCTGGGCGCTGCGCTGGCATCGCTGCTGCGCTTTTTGTGCCACTTCATCTCAGGCGTTACGATCTGGGGCGAATACGCCGACGGCTGGCAGTCCGTGTGGAGCTACAGCTTCGGTTACAACGGCTTTTACATGCTGTTTGAGGGCATCATCTCCGTGGTGGGCGTTGTGGCGCTTTCGCTGGCGCTCGACCTGCGCAAGCCGGATTTGATCAAAAGAAGAAAAAAAGCATAAGCAAAACATAAATCCCCTGCCGTGCAGACGGCGGGGGATTTTTTATGCGCACAGGCGCATTTTACTTTTACTTTTGTTTTTATTTTTCAGCTGCTTTGATGCGGCGGCGCAGCTCCAGCACATCGTGCCCGGCCCAAAGGAGGACGCCGCCGAGCATGGAGAAACCGGCTGCCAGAAAAACGCGCGCATCCTCGCCGGTCACGCCGTTGACGCGGCCGACGCCGGTGACGGGGATCAGGCAAAAGAGCAGCCCCACCTCAAACAGCAGCGCCTGCCCGGCGGCCGGCAGCGGGCGGTGCAGGTAAAAGTTGTGCGCGCCGACGATGCCCAGGCTGCAGGCAAGGCGCAGCGCCTTCTTTTTGTTTACCGGGCGTTTGCCGCGCGGCACATCGGGCGGCAGGTCGCGAAGCAGCGGCGTGAAATTGGCCGCAAACAGCAGCAGCATGCCGAACCACAGCGGCACCAGCTCCATCAGCCCGCTTTTGCCGAGCGTGAACTGCACAACGAGCATGCCGGCGATCACCAGAACACCGAGCACGCCGAGCGCCAGAAAGCGCTTGTTTTTGCGCCGGGCGCGGCCGAAAAAGAACAGCAGCATGGACAGCGCGTTGCACGCCACAAAAAGGATCGTGGCGACCAGGTGCACCCACTGCTCCCACCCCCAGTCGTTGATAAACACAACGACCGGCGCGATCAAAAGCGCCGTGTAGGCCATTCCGGCGCCGGTGCGGTTTTTACAGCCGAACTTTGTGTAAAGGTAGAGCAGGTTCAAAAAGTAGGCCGCGGCCGTCAGCGCGCCCCACAGCAAAAAGCCGTGCGGATAGTCGTAGCCGAGCCAGGAAAGCGTGTTGTCCGTGCCGGCCGGATCGCGCAGAAAGCCGAAAACCACATTGTAAATAAACGCCATGACCAAAACGATCATGGTCAGTGTTTTATTTGCCGGGCGAACCGGTGAGATCTCCTGCATAAACACCCCTCTTTTGTGCAGTTTTCTTCTGCTGCCCCCAGCGTAACAGAATATGTACGAAAAAGAAACCTTTTTGCCCGATCGTGCCGGAATTTACCGCGCGCGTCTTTTCCGGCGCAGCAGAAGGAAAAGAACGCCGGCGCACATGACGGCCGGAAAAACGACGGCCGCCAAAATGCCCGTTTCGAGCCCGCCGCCGGCGCGGTCCGACACAAAGCCCACGACCGACGGGCCGACCGTGCAGCCCAGGTCGCCGAACAGCGCCATAAGGGCAAACATGGCCGTGCCGCCGCCCTTGACGCCGGCCGCCGTCAGGCTGAACGTGCCCGGCCACATGATGCCGACCGAAAGGCCGCACAGCGCGCAGCCGATAAAGCCGAGAAGCGCATTGCCCGTGAGCGTGATCAGCAGGTAAGACGCAACGCAAAGCGCGCCGCTGAGCAGCATGAACGACTCCAGCCGGATCTTATGGCCGAACTTGCCGTAAAACAGGCGCGAAATACCCATGAAAACGGCAAAGAGCATAGGCCCGGCCAGGTCGCCCACCGTTTTGCTGACGCCGAGGCCGGACTCGGCAAACGCCGAAGCCCACTGGCTGACCGAAAGCTCGCTGGCGCCGGCGCAAAGCATCAAAAGGCACATCAAAAGAAACAGCTTGTTTTTGAAAAGCCCGGCGATCGAAAGGCCCTTTTCCCCCTCCTGCGCAAGGGGCGCGATCGGCACGCGTGCAAAAACAACGGCGTTCACGACCGGGATGGCTGCCCAGACCAGCGCCAGGATGCGCCAGTTTTCAATGCCGAACGCCGTGAAAAACAGCGTGGAAAGGCCGATCACGCCGACGCTGCCCCAGCAGTAAAACGAGTGCAGCATGCTCATGGCCTTTTCCTTGTTGGGGGTCGGGCACGCCTCCACGATGGGGCTGACGAGCACCTCCAAAAGGCCGCCGCCCACGGCGTAGACCATGACGGCAATCAAAAGCCCGATAAACGCGTCTGAGAAAAGGCCGGGCAGCACGGTCAGCATCACAAGCCCGGCCGCCGCAAACACATGGGCGGCCACGGCAGCGGCGCGGTAGCCGATCTTATCGATAAAGACGGCCGACGCCAGGTCGATGCCGAGCTGCAGCATAAAATTCAGGGTGATGAGCAGCGTGATCTTGGAAAGCGGGATCGAATACTCGGCCTGCAGCGTTAAAAACAGCAGCGGCAAAAAGTTGTTGACGATGGCCTGCACGATGTAGCCCACAAAACAGGCGCGCATGGTGCTTTGATAGTTCATTCCCATAAAAGCCTCCGAAGCCGAAAAATTTAAGTCATTATTATTTTATTTAGCATAACCGCCGTACACTGTCAACAGAAAATGCAATAAAAGTGTAGAAATTTCCGTTCGGCTGTGGTATCATTAGATTTACTGTAAGAAGTTAAAGGGGTTTCCTGTACTATGGAAAAGAAAAAAATCATTTTAACGGCCGACCGGCCGACCGGTCGGCTGCATGTGGGGCACTATGTCGGCTCGCTCAAGCGCCGCGTAGAGCTGCAGGAGAGCGGCGAGTACGACAAAATTTATGTGATGATCGCCGACGCGCAGGCGCTGACCGACAACGCCGAAAACCCGCAGAAGGTGCGCGAAAACGTGATCGAGGTGGCGCTTGACTACCTGGCCTGCGGCATTGACCCGCAGAAGACGACCATCTGCATCCAGTCGCAGATCCCGCAGCTGACCGAGCTGAGCTTTTACTACATGAACCTGGTGACGGTGTCGCGCCTGCAGCGCAACCCCACCGTGAAAAACGAGATCAAGCTGCGCGGCTTTGAAACCAGCATTCCCGTGGGCTTTTTCACCTACCCGATCAGCCAGGCGGCCGACATTACGGCCTTTGGCGCCGACACCGTGCCGGTGGGCGAGGACCAGCTGCCGATGATCGAACAGGCCAAGGAGATCGTGCACAAATTCAACGCCGTTTACGGCGAAACGCTGGTGGAGCCGAACGCGCTTTTGCCCGCGAACGCAGCCTGCCTGCGCCTGCCCGGCATTGACGGCAAGGCCAAAATGAGCAAGTCGCTGGGCAACTGCATTTACCTGGCCGACAGCGAAGAAGAGGTGCGCCAGAAGGTGATGAGCATGTTCACCGACCCGAACCACCTGAAGGTCAGCGACCCCGGGCGCGTGGAGGGCAACCCGGTGTTCATTTACCTGGACGCTTTCTGCCGCGACGAGCACTTTGCCGAATTCTGGAGCGAATACAAAAACCTGGACGAGCTCAAGGCGCACTACACGCGCGGCGGTCTGGGCGACGTAAAAGTAAAGAAATTTCTGAATACGGTTTTGCAGTCTGAACTGGCGCCGATCCGTACGCGCCGCGCCGAGCTGCAGCAGCACATTCCCGAAATTTACGAAATGCTGCAGGACGGCAGCCGCCGTGCCGAAGCGGCTGCGGCCGAAACGCTTGACCGCGTAAAAGCCGCCATGCAGATCAACTACTTTGACGACAGGGCGCTGATTGAATCGCAGGCCGAAAAATATAAAAACGCATAAAAAACTTTACGGTCAGTTCCAAAGCGCACAGGCACAGCAAGAGAATTTGCAATTTTTGCATAACCGCCGCCTTTTGGGGCACACTGCAGAAAAAGAGCGGCGTTTTCTGCGCCGTCTGCGCGCTTTTATTGATTGACAAGGCCTCGCCAAATTGCTATACTTAAACTGTAAAGACAGCGCCCGGCAAAGGGCGCGTGATGACTTTGAGGTGAAGATATGGAAAAGAACAAGGTGCACATCGTCGTTGGCGGAACGACCTACTCCATTATTACAGAGGATGACCCCGATTATGTGACCGACCTGGCCGAGGCGCTCAACAACGAGATCCGCCAGACCATGGCCGAAACGCCTTCGCTGTCGCAGACACAGGCTGCCGTGCTGGTGGCGCTTGACCAGATGGACGCGGCCAAAAAAGCCAGCGCATCGTCCGACAATCTGCGCGCCCAGATCAAAGACTATCTGGAGGATTCCGCACGCGCACGCATGGAGGCCGACGTGGCACGCCACGAGATCGAACGCCTGAACCGCGAGATCGCGAACCTGCGGGGCAAACTGGCACAGAAATAATGAAACCCGAAATACTGGCCCCTGCAGGCAGCATGGAGGCCCTGATTGCCGGCGTTCGCACAGGCGCAGATGCAGTTTACCTTGGCGGCAAGCTGTTCAGCGCCCGGCGCAGCGCCGGCAATTTTTCTGAAGAAGAACTGGAGCAGGCCGTGCGCTTTTGCCACGCGCGCGGCGTAAAAGTGCACCTGGCCGTGAACACCGCCGTAAAAGACAGCGAAATGGCGGCGGCCGCCGCCTTTGTAGCACAGGCGCTGCGCACCGGGGTGGACGCCCTGATCATTGCCGACCCCGGGCTGATCGAAGTGGTGCGGCGCACCTGCCCGCAGGCCGTGCTGCACGCCTCTACCCAAATGAACGTGTGCACCGCCGCCGGGGCAAAAAAGCTGGAGAACGCCGGCTTTGCACGCATGGTGCTGCCGCGCGAGATGAACAAAACCGAGATCGCCGCCCTGCGCCGCCAAACCGCCCTGGAGCTGGAGGCGTTTGTGCACGGCGCGCTTTGCATGTGCCTTTCCGGGCAGTGCCGGCTGTCGGCCATGATCGGTTCGCGCAGCGGCAACCGCGGCGCATGCGCCCAGCCCTGCCGCCTGCCCTTTTCGGCAAAAAGCGACAAAAGCGAACGCGCACTGAGCCTGAAAGACCTTTCGCTGGTCGAAAAGATCGAAGAGCTCTCGGCGCTCGGCATAAATTCGCTGAAGATCGAAGGGCGCATGAAGCGGCCGGAGTACGTTGCCGCGGCCACGACGGCCTGCAAAAACGCCCGGGCCGGGCGCAGCACACCGGACGAGCGGCAGACGCTTGCGGCCGTGTTTTCCCGCAGCGGCTTTACCGACGGCTACTTTACCGGCCGCACCGACAAGTCCCTTTTCGGCTTTCGCCGCAAGGAGGACGTGACGGCCGCGACCACGCCGCTGCTCAAAGGGCTGGAAAAGCTCTACGAAAAAGAGACGCCGCGCACCGGCGTACAAATGGACTTTACCTGCAAAGCCGGCGAAGCGTGCCGGCTGCGCATACAAGCCGGCGGCCAAACGGCCGAAGTGACCGGGGCCGTGCCCGAACCGGCCGAACACCGCGCGCTTTCGGCACAGGAAGTGCGCGAACGCCTGGCCAAGCTGGGCGGCACGCCGTTTTACACAGAAAGCATAAACTGCACGGTGGACGACGGCCTTTCGCTGCGCGCCGCCGAACTGAACGCCCTGCGCCGTGACGCCGTGCAGGCGCTGGAAAACGCGCTGTGCGCCCGCCCCGTACCAAAGACTTTGCCTTTTGCGCCGGCCGCGCCCGACAGCCGGGCGCGCAAGACGGTGCTTACCGCGCGCTTTCGCACCGCCGAACAGATCCCCGAAAATCACCCGTTCGCCCGCATCTGGCTGCCGGTATGGGAAACAGAGGGAAACTTTGCCAAACACGGCGCGCAGGTCTACATTCCGGCCGGGCTGTTCGGCGTGGAGGAAAAGATCGCCGCCAAGCTGCAAAAGCTGAAAGCACACGGCGTGCGCGAGGCGCTCTGCGCCAACCTGGACGCGGCGGCCCTGGCCGAAGAAGCCGGGCTTACGGTGTTTGCCGACCACAGCATGAACGTATTTAACAGCTACGCGCCTTACGAAAACGTAACGGCGCCGTTTGAGCTGACCGCCGCCGAGATCAGGGCGCTGAACGTGCCCGGGCAAAAGACCGTGATCGTTTACGGCCGGCTGGTGCTGATGACGTTTCGCGCCTGTCCCGTGCAGGCAAGCACCGGCTGCAAAGCCTGCCAGAAGCACGGCGTACTGACCGACCGCACCGGGCGGCGCTTCCCCGTTTTATGTTCGCCGCTGCCGTGCAAGGAGCTGCTGAACAGCGACGTGCTGGACATGGCCGGCAAAATCGAAGCCTTTGGCGCCGACTGCGCCGAGCTGTATTTTACGACCGAAACAAAAGAGGACGTGCAGCGGGTGACGAATGCCTTTTTAAACGGCCGCCCGGCCGCCGGCAAAAACGCCACGCACGGCCTTTACTACAGAGGAGTGTTATAAAACATGCTGATTTTGGCATCTGCATCGCCGCGCCGGCGCGAGCTGCTGGCGACCATTACGCCGGATTTTGAAGTGCGCACCTCCGGCGTGGACGAAAGCCCGTTTGCCGCGCTTGCCCCCGAAGAGGCCGTGCAGGCGCTGTCGCGCGCCAAGGCCGCGCCGTTTGCAAAGCCGGGCGACGTGGTGATCGCCGCCGACACCATCGTGGTCATGGACGGTGAGATTTTGGGCAAGCCGAAGGACGAGGACGACGCGTTTGAAATGCTGACGCGCCTGTCCGGGCGCAGGCACACCGTGATGACCGGCGTAACGATCGCCGCACAGGACAAAGCCGACACCTTTTGCCAAAAGACCGGCGTTTGGTTCTACCCGCTGACGGGCGACGAGATACGCGCTTACATAAAAAGCGGCGAACCGATGGACAAGGCCGGCGCCTACGGCATTCAGGGCAAGGGGCGGCTGTTCGTGGAAAAAATAGACGGCGACTTTTACAACGTGGTCGGCCTGCCGGTGGCGCTGCTCAGCCGCCGCCTGCGCGCCTTTTTGCAAGGCTAAGCGAGCGCACCGTTTTTACGCATACGGTAAAATCAGTCGGAATTTGTCGAAGAATTCTGGCGAAATTGGACAAAAAAAGCGCCGCTTGTGCGCGGCGCTTGCATTTGGAAAAATGATGTGCTATAATAAAAAATGCGGTAATTCCCACGTTTTTTCAGCATACAGGCAGACTTGCCGCAGAACTGCTGATTTGCCGCATACCGGCCCGAACAGCCGCCTAAATCACACACGCGCACCTGCTTTGCAGGTGGTTCACTTACATGAAATTCCATAGAACGGGAGGGAGATTTATGGCAGCAGACCTGCATTGTCACACAAAACTGAGCGACGGCTCCGTCGGCATTGAAGACGTAATCTGCATTGCCAAAAAAAGCGGTATCGACACCATCGCCATCACAGACCATGACTGTCTTGCCGGCACAGTAAGAGCGCAGGTGATCAGCAAGCGCTACGACGTTCGGGTGGTCCCGGGCGTGGAGCTGTCGGCCTTTGACAACGAGGCCGGCAAAAAAGTGCACATCCTTTCCTACCTGGCTGATGCGCCGGACCGCCTGGAAGGGCTTTGCAAGCGCACCAGCATTGCGCGCAAGCGCGCCGGGCAGATCATGATGCTCAAGGTGGCGTCGCGTTTCCCCGTTTCCTCTGAGTTTATCATCGCACACGCCTCCGGCTCCACCAATTTGTACAAACAGCACATTATGCACGCGCTGATGGACGCCGGTTACACCGACAAAATTTTCGGCGACCTGTTCCACGCGCTGTTCAGCCCCGAGAGCGAGACCAACATTTTGGCGCCCACCAAGTACCCCGACGTGACCGAAGTGATCGACGAGGTGCACAACGCCGGCGGCATTGCCGTTTTGGCGCACCCCGCGTTTTACGACAATTTTGACGAGATCGAAAAGTACAGGAACATGGGGCTCGACGGCATTGAGGTTTGGCACCCCAGCGCCTCTAAAGAACAGATCGACAAGCTGACGGCTTACTGCAAAACGACCGGACTGCTGATGACCGGCGGTTCTGACTTTCACGGCATTTACGGCCCGTCGCCGGTTACGATCGGTTCGTGCACCACGCCGCAGGACCATGTGGAAAAGCTTTTGGGCTACAAAGCGAAGAAAAAGCGCGCCCAGCGCAAGGCGGAAAAACAGGCCGCCATGCAGAATGCCGCTGTGCATAAGGACGACTTTTAAAGCATACGACCATTCGGTGAAAACACAGGCACATATCTGCCTGTGTTTAAGACTGTCGAAAAAGCCGGTTGGACCGCGCGTAGAAAAAATTTTGAAAATAGACT
>URDW01000064.1 GCA_900546735.1 uncultured Oscillospiraceae bacterium | reverse complement strand
GGCTGCGGCATTTGGCATAGGGGCCGTAGTAGCCCTTAATGTCTTCATTTTCCTGCTTTTGGCGCATCTCTTCCAAATCTTCCGGCGTGCAGAAGCAGGGGTAGGCAAGGCCTTTTTTGACCAGGTCTTTGGCAAAGGTCTGGTAGATCTCGGCGCGCTGGCTCTGCACATAGGGGCCGTAGTTGCCGGTTTGTGTGTCGGGGCCGGTCACGCCCTCGTCAGGGGTGATGCCAAAGTAGCGCAGGCCGCTTGTGATGGAAGCAATGCCGTTTTCCACTTCGCGTTTTTTGTCGGTGTCCTCTATGCGAAGAAAGAAGACGCCGCCGGTCGTTTTGGCCGCCATTTTTTCGGCCGATGCAGCGTAAAGGCCGCCGAAGTGCAGATAGCCGGTGGGCGACGGTGAAAAACGGGTCACGACCGCGCCCTGCGGCAGTTCGCGCGGCGGGTAGAGCGATTCATAATATTCGGGCGTTTTGTCGATTGCCGGAAACAGCAGCTCGGCAAGTTTTTCAAGATCCTGCATTAGGACACCTTCTTTTGTTTCAGTTGTTCTGCAGCGCAGTAATATTCCTTATTATCTCATATTTACTTAAAATATACAATAGCATAATTTTGAAAGATTGCGCTGCCGGGCGCATTTTTCTTTGTCGCTTTTGAATAAACGCCGCTTTCATGCACAAACATTTTGGTTTTACATAGGATGAAACAGAAATGTGGAAAGGAGGTTATCGTTCATGGGATGTGGTTGTAATCTCAACTGCGGCAATAGCTGCTCCTGGATCGTGATCCTGATCATCATCCTTCTGCTTGCCGGCGGCACGGGCTTCTCGGGCAACGGCAACGGCTGCGATAACGGCTGCGGCTGCTGAGTAAGACATAGCCTTGTCTAACAATGCGCAAGCCCCGCAAGGAAAAAACGGCTGCCATCTGGCAGCCGTTCTTTTATGGATTTTTAAAGAGATTTTGCAAGCGCCTGCGCCTGCCGGCAAAGCGATGCAACATCGCTGTTGCCGCCGGCGTTGATCACAGCCTCTTTTTGAAAGCCTAGTTTTTCAAATACGTTCAGGTACCAGTTGTAGGTGCCTTTGTATTTCGGGTAATTTTCGGGTGCGCCCTGCGCAAAAACGGCAAACAAACGGATGCCTTCTTTTATTTTGGAGCGGCCTTCCTGGTCTTTTAAGCAGTAGTGGCGGTTCATAAATGTGATCATCGGCCCGCAGATATTGCCGTAGTAGTTCGGTGCGCTCAGCAAAAGCACGTCGGCCGTTTCCAGCGACCGGTAGTATTTTTGCATATCGTCCTGAATTACGCACAGCGTGCCGTTTTGGCGGCACGACTTGCAGCCGGTGCAGCCTTTTAAGTGCATGGCTTCCGCATCAAAAACCGTCACTTCGTGGCCCGCATCTTCGGCGGCCTGCAAAAATGCTTGCGCAATTTTTTTGGAAACGGAACCGGCGCGGCTGCTGCCGAGCACAGCAGTAATTTTCATATAGATCCTTCCTTATCTGTAAATTTCTGTATAATTTATTATAGCACGGGCAACAATAAAATCAACAAATGATTTTGAGGTGATTTTATGGAATTGCAGGGCTCCAAGACCCAGGCCAACCTGATGGCGGCCTTTGCCGGCGAGAGCCAGGCCCGAAACAAGTACACCTATTTTGCTGCAAAAGCCAGGCAGGACGGGTATGAACAGATCGGCGAGCTGTTTGAACGCACGGCCGACAACGAAAAAGCCCACGCCGAGATCTGGTTCAAGCTTTTGGACGGCGGCATCGGTGAAACAAAAGATAATCTCAGCACGGCGGCCGAGGGCGAGCATTACGAATGGAGCGACATGTACCCGGCTTTTGCCGAAACAGCCAGGCAGGAGGGCTTTGATGACATTGCCGCCCGGTTTGAGATGGTGGCAAAAATCGAAAAGGAACATGAGGAACGCTTTAAAAAGCTGCTGCAAAACGTGAACGATTCACTCGTGTTTTCAAAAGATGGTGAGGCGGTATGGATCTGCCGTAACTGCGGCCATATCGTGGTGGGCAAGCAGGCGCCGCTCGTGTGCCCGGTTTGCTCGTATGCGCAAAGCTATTTTGAACTGCGCGCAGATAACTATTGATTTGTTTTTTTTATTCAGCAGTGTTTATTACAGTTGAATAAAATAAGTATTGAACAGCAATACCCGGCGTTTTTTTGCCGGGTATTGCTGTTTTAAAAAAATTAAAAAAACAGGTTGACTTTTGTACGGCACCGGAGTATTATATACATGAACAAATAAGCAAATGTTTAATTGTTCATTTGATTAAATTTTACGAAAGGTGTTAAAGGTGTTAAAAATGAAAAAAACGTATAAGATCGATGTGGACTGCGCAAACTGTGCCAACAAAATGGAAGAGGCCGCCCGGCGCACGCCCGGTGTGAAAGATGCGGTCGTCAATTTCATGACACTCAAAATGAATGTGGAATTTGACGAGGGGCAGGATGTGAAAGCTGTTATGCAGCAGGTGCGTAATAACTGCAAAAGGGTCGAGGATGACTGCGAAATCTACCTGTAAGCGTATTTGTGTGTAAGGGGGCAAGACTTATGCGTAAAAAACAAAAAATCATGCTGGCGCGCATTTTTGCGGCGGCCGTGCTGCTGATCGTGCTGCATTTTATACCGGCGGAAGGCGTATTGCGGTTTGTGCTGTATTTTGCGGTCTATCTTGTCATCGGGTATGATATTCTGCTGAAAGCGGCGAAGGGCATCAAAAACCGGCAGATCTTTGACGAAAATTTTTTGATGGCCGTGGCCACCGCCGGCGCGTTTGCGCTGGCGGTCTATGAAAAGAGCGGCGATTATACCGAGGCCATTGCCGTTATGCTGTTTTACCAGGTGGGCGAATGGTTCCAGGGCTACGCCGTGGGCAAAAGCCGCCGCAACATCAGCGAACTGATGGACATCCGCCCCGACTACGCCAACATAGAAACGGACGGCCAGCTTCAGAAAGTGGACCCGGACGAGGTGGGGATCGGCAGTATTATCGTGGTGCGGCCCGGTGAAAAGGTGCCGATCGACGGCGTTGTGGTTTCAGGTACGTCGGCGCTCAACACCAGCGCCCTGACCGGCGAAAGCCTGCTGCGCGATGCGGCGCCCGGGGACGAAGTCGTCAGCGGCTGTATCAACATGACCGGTGTGCTGAAAATCAAAACGACCAAGGCGTTTGGCGAATCGACCGTTTCCAAAATTCTCGATTTGGTGGAAAATGCAAGCTCGCGCAAATCGAAATCGGAAGACTTTATCTCTAAGTTTGCGCGCGTTTATACGCCGGTCGTCTGCATTGCCGCGCTGGCACTGGCTGTTTTGCCGCCGCTTGTGCGCATGCTGTTTTTGGATGCGTCGGGGCAGTGGGACCAGTGGGTCTACCGCGCGCTGACGTTTCTGGTCATCAGCTGCCCGTGCGCGCTCGTCATCAGTATTCCGCTGTCGTTCTTCGCCGGCATCGGCGGCGCCAGCCGGGCCGGCGTGCTGGTCAAGGGTTCCAATTATCTGGAAACACTCTCCAAGACCAAGGTCGTTGTGTTTGACAAAACCGGCACGCTTACCAAGGGCGTTTTTGCGGTGAACGCCGTGCACCATAACGAATTGGCCAAGGAAAAGCTGCTCGAATATGCCGCTTTGGCAGAGAGCGCTTCCTCCCATCCGATCAGCAAAAGCCTGCAGCGCGCTTTCGGAAAAGAGATCGACCGCAGCCGTGTGGCAGATGTGCAGGAGATCAGCGGAGGCGGCGTGATCGCCATGGTCGACGGCGTGCAGGTGGCCGCGGGCAATGACAAGCTGATGAAGCGCCTGGGCGTTGCGCCGGTTCCGTGCCATAAGACCGGCACCATTGTGCACATGGCGATCGATGGCCGGTACGCCGGTCACATCGTGATCAGCGACGTGATCAAGCCGAATGCAAAAGCTGCGCTCAAGGCGCTGAAAAAGTGCGGCGTGCACAAAACGGTAATGCTCACGGGCGATGCAAAAGCGGTGGCTGACCAGGTGGCCGGCGAGCTTGGCGTGGACCAGGTCTACAGCGAACTGCTGCCGGGGGACAAGGTGGAAAAAGTGGAACAACTGCTTAAGCAAAAGAACGAAAATGAAAGGCTTGCTTTTGTCGGCGACGGCATCAATGATGCGCCTGTGCTCGGCCGCGCGGACATCGGCATCGCCATGGGCGCCATGGGTTCAGATGCCGCGATCGAGGCGGCCGACGTGGTGCTGATGGACGACGATCCGCTGCAGATCCCGAAAGCAATCAAAATCTCACGCAAGTGCCTGGGCATCGTCTATGAAAACATCGTTTTTGCGATCGGCGTAAAACTGATCTGCCTGGTGCTCGGCGCACTGGGTATTGCCAACATGTGGCTGGCCATTTTTGCCGACGTCGGCGTGATGATCCTAGCCGTACTCAACGCCATGCGTGCACTGTTTGTAAAAAAAATGTAAGTTATTATATGTTCATAAAATATAAAAACAGCCGGCGCATACTTTTTGGTATGCCGTCCGGCTGTTTTTATCTTAAAATGCTATGGGAAAAACGGGTATCAGCTGCGCAGTGTCAGCGCGTAGATCTCGGCGTGCACGGCGTTTTCGGCGGAACCGATGCGTGCACACGGAATGGAAAATGTGGCGTTTTGTATGCCGGTGCAGCGAACGGTGCCGTTCCAAATAAATTTACCGGCGGCATTTTTGCGCAGCTGACCCACCTGCAAAACGGTTTGCTGCGGTTTTGTACAGATGCACAGCTGTACGCGTTTGCCGACCGGCGGGGCATAGTCGAATTCGTACAGATAGCCTTCGCGGGTGAAGCCGAGTTTGCCGTTTTCAGTCAGCCGAATGTCGTAGGCGCCGTAAGGCGCGTCTGCTTCCAGAAGGATTTGATTTTTGCCGGCTTCGTGCAGCAGCATGTCAATGGTCAGTTCTGCCGCGGGCGGCGCACATGCCAGCCCGGTCGCGGCATAGGCACAGCCGCCGTCCAGCTGCAGTGTTTCGCCGGGTTTTGCGTTGCCGGCGCATTCGCACTGTGCCGTATTCAGTGTGAAATCTATGTGTGCCGGTTTGAGCAGCGGCGCACCGGCAGCCATTGCCGCGCGCTCTGCAGCGCGAAAACGGCGTTTGGTGCAGCTGCCCCACGTTTTTTCAGCCAGCAGCGCCGCAGCGTCGGCAAAGCGGGCAAACAAATCGCTTTCTGTAAGACCGCTGGCGCGGCGGTCAATGTTGTCGTTCCAAATGGCAAAGCAGGCGCCGAGCACCCGCTTTTCGCCGGCCGGCAGGTCTGTGTATCTGCCGCCGTTTTTTGTTTTTATGCGCACACGGTTTGGCGCAAACTGGCGGAAAATACGTTTTTTGTTTAAATAGTCTTTGTAGCCGCCGCGTTTTCGGCTGCCGTCCGGCACCATGTACAGGTGGTCATCGATCGTGTTGATCAGGTCAAACCCCATTTCGTACATCTCGCGCCCGTCGGCCCAGTCGCTGGACCACAGGTTCATCTGTATGTTTTGGATGGCTTCTTGCCGGATGGGGGTAGCGGGCTCGTCCTTGATCCAGGTCAGGCCGCCCCACATACGCACCGGATTGGTTTTGCGGATATATGGAATGATCTCGTTCACAAAGCGCCGGTATGCGCCGTAGTCGCTCAAAAATTCATCTGCGCCGATATGGATAACGGTATCGGGCGCAAAAACCGGGTCATCACCGCCGGTGTAGTCGTCAAAAAGGCGCTTGATAAAATCGATCGTTTCCGGCCGGCTGATGTCCAGGTGGTCGGTCAGCGGACGCTTTTCCATCTGCGGTGAGGTGCGGTTGCGCACCATGTGCTGGGGAAATGCTTCGGCCAACGCCAGTGCGTGCGCCGGCACGTCGATTTCCGGCACGATCCGGACGCCTTTTGTTTTCGCCCAGGCAATAAATGCCCGAAAGTCTGCTTTTGAATAGCTGTAGTCCGCTGCCGTCGGCGATTCGCCGTTTTCACCCCTCAGCGAGGATTCCAGGCGAAAGGCGGAGTAGGCCTGCAGTGTGGAGTCGTCGCCGTTTTCGGCATAATCCTCCAGCCAGATATAGTTATCGTTCAGATGCACCTGAAAATCGTTCATTTTGAACCAGGCCATATACTTTACGATTTTGCGAAGCGTTTCCATGGAGCAGGGCCGCCGGCCGGCATCCAGCATAAAACCGCGCACCGGGTAACGGGGGTAGTCCTCCATTTCGCCGCAGGGGAAAGCGCCCTGCGCCAAAAGCTGCAGCGCCGTTTTTCCGGCCCAGATCAGCCCCTGCGCTTCGCCGGCACAAAGCTGAATGGCGCCGTTTTCGCAGCGCGCCGTGTACCCTTCGTATCCGAGGTGCGCGAGCGTTTTGTCCAGCAAAAAGGAAACGGCGTTTTTCGTCTGTTCTTCCTTTTGCACAACAGGCAGCTTTTTGCCCAAAATTTCTTCCAGCTCCTGCGCAAATTCTTCGGCGGCGGGTTTTGTGTCTTCGGTGCAGGCAATGGCTTGCAGGTCGTTTAAGCATGCGGGTGCGCCTGACCCTGCATACCGTTGTGCCGGTTCGGGTACAACGGCGGGCTTGCCGCCTTTTGCCGGGCCGTATTTGCCGGCAACGAACAGGGGCAGGTCCGTTTCTGTCTTTTTACCGTTTTGCCGGTGCACAGCGCAAAAAGAAAGCTGCACGGTGCAGTCGGTCAGCGGCCGGTGCACCACCAGGTCGTCGTCAACGATCTGCCCGAAGTCGGCGCCTAAAAAGTGTACGTCGTATTTGTTTGACCACGTTGTGTTTACACGGCCGGCTGCAATATGCAGCCGGATGCGTGCAGGGTTGCTTTGGCGTTTTATTCTTTGCATAATGCGTTCCTTTCGGCGTTTCAAAATATGCTTTTCGATCATTAGCCATTATATATTGTTTTTTACGCTTTGGCAATCTTCGCGGCGTATTTTGCGCACATTTTGCATAAAGAAAAACCTCCTATAGTAATTTTGTGTTTTACTATAGGAAGTTTCTGATTTTTTATGCTGCGCACAGATTTGCAGCAGTGCTTTTACAGCTATGTTTTGTTTTCATTCAGCCGCTGTCATGGCCTGCAGGGTGATGCCGCACAGCTCCTGCACCGTGATGCCGAGCATGTCGGCGCCTTTTGTAATTACATCGCGCGAGCAGCCTTTGGCAAAATTCTTGTCTTTAAATTTCTTCATAATGGATTTTACGGTCATGCCCTCAAACCCGGTCGGGCGCATCAGCGCGGCGGCGCCGATCAGTCCGGTTAGTTCGTCCACGGCAAACAGGTATTTTTCCATCAGCCGTTCGGGCGCCACGTCGCTGCAAAGGCCAAAGCCGTGGCTGACCACGGCGTGGATCACACTGTCTTCAATGTCCAGCTCCTTTAAAAGCGTTTTGGCTTTTTCACAGTGCTCGTCAGGCCACTGTTCATAATCAATATCGTGCAGAATGCCGACGGCCTGCCAGTAATTTTCGCTTCCGGGGTCGTTCGTCCTCGCAATGGCGCGCAGCGTTTTACCGACCGTTTCGGCGTGCTGGATGTGAAACGGCTCTTTGTTGTACTGCTTTACAAGCTCCATAGCCTGTTCAGGTGTGGGAATATAGGGCATTTTCATAACTTCCTTTTTTAAAATTCTGTTTTCATTATACGCCCTTGCCGTCTGCTTTGCAATGCGTGTTTGTGCTTATAAAAACAGCTGCATCTGTGTGTCTTTTTCAGAACGCATTACTTTTTCTGTTACGATGTCATCCGGTAATAACTGGCCGAGCAGTAATGGCGCGTGTGCATCGTGTGCAGCAAATGCGTTTTTGGCTGCCGCTGCGCCGCGGTTTGCGTAGCAGTATACGCAGCCGCCCGGACAGGTGGCGTATGTGCCAATGTCCACACTGGCGCAGCAGCCGCAAAACGGCCGCTGGTTGGCGTCTTTTTTTGTGTGCAGCTTAAATCCGCCGATCTTTTCCAAAAGCGCTTTGTCTATGCAGCAGCCGTGGGCGATGCCCAGGTGTGCAAGGTCGATATTTTCGGCGCACGTTTCCGCTTTTATGCCATTATGTGCGGCAATGTCGGCAAAGTATGCAGCCAGCGTTTCAGCCTCCTGCCTGTCTGGTGCGCGCAGGCCGAGCCGAGCAGCCTCTTTCTGCATAGATGGGTACAGGTCTAAAAAGCTGATGACGCACCGCTTTGTACTGCCGGCAAGCGCTTTTGCCATTTGCGAAAAACGCTGCCGGTGAAAATCTACAGTGTATTTTGGGGAAAGCAGCACCGGGTCGTACCGCCAGATCACGCGCTCGGGCCCGATCATCTCCGCCAGGCGGCGCATGGCCGGCAAAACGGTGCGGTCCTTGTCCGGCACATGCACCTCCAGGTCGGTGCCGTAGGCCGTTGCGGTGCACTGAAAATAAAATGGGTAGTCACGCAGTTCGTTCAGACGCGCAAGCATCGGCGCCGGGTTTTTCGTCCAAAACACAATGCCGTCCACCACATCCGGCGAAAGGGGAATACGGCTGACGGCGTGAAACCGGTAGGGGTTTCGCACCAGCACATACCCTGCCTGCAGCCGGTGGAAAAACCAGTCGGCATAAAAGGCCGGTATGTCTGTGCGGCGGCTTACGCTTAAAATCATGGCAAGGCTCCTTTATAGTGCACACTCTGTTTCTAAAATTTCACTGTTATTATACGTCTTTGCCGTACGCTTTGCAATGCGCCCTACCGCCGGGTGCTTGAGAATTTTTCCGTTAGGGCTTTGTTGATGGCATTTTCATATGCACGCCTCTTTGTTTACCGTATCAAACTTGCCGGTCATTGGCAAGAGGATTGGCGGCAAGCTGCGTTTTTAGGCGGTTAAGTTGCATAAATACGGACGGCATGGTATGATAATAACGTACTCAACCGCTGGTTGAGTCCATATTCAACTATCCTTATTGTTGAACAACTGACAGATCATTGCAAGTGTGCGGCGCCGGGTTATACAATGAACTTACCAAATGAAAAGGAGTGGTTCATATGTTTAACAAACATGCGTCAGAGAAGGCAGAGGTGGGCAGTTTGAACATTGGTAAAAATATCGCTGCTTTAAGAAAAGAAAAAAATATGACGCAGGAAGATCTGGCCGGTGCGCTGGGCGTTTCGGCGCAGGCGGTTTCCAAGTGGGAAAATGAAAATTCCTGCCCGGACATTTCGCTGCTTACCAGAATTGCCGATCTGTTCGGCGTGACGGTGGACGAATTGCTCAGAAACGAGGCGGCACAGATACATTCCAAAACAGCAGCCGTTGTGCCAAGCGGCATAAAACCGCGTGCGAACCGAAAGCTGAACATTACGGTCGAACAGCTAAACGGCAAGAAAACCAGTGTCCATATCCCATTTGGCCTGGTGGACCTGGGCATGAAAATCGGCAGCGCTTTTGGGCTTGGCGAGGAGGTCGCCGGCCGAGTCTCTGCCGTGCTGCGATCTGCAGAGTTTACGGAAAAGGAGATCATCACCGTAGACGGGGAAAACGGCGAGCACATCACCATACGGGTGGTCTGATCTGCAAAAAGAAAGGAACAGCCATGCACATAAATTTTCAAAAAGTATTAAACCGTCTTTGCCGGCCTGCCGCAGTGTCCGCTGCGGCGCCGGTGGCGCAAAAGGATTTTCGTGTGACCGCCTATCTGATCGGCCGCGATTTTCAAAATAAAGATGTGATCGATTATTCGCATTTTGACCAAATCACCGATTTTATCCTGATCGGTTCCGCTGATTTTGATGTGAACGGCCGTGTGCTTCTTGCCGAAAATTTTGACGCTGTTTACAACAATATTGCGCCGCATATTCCGCCGGGCAAAAGGTTTTATTTAAATCTTCTTGGCCCGAAATGCACGCTGGAAGGCGGCAGCTGGAATGCGCGCATGCGCAACCAGGGCAATTTGCACACCCGGGCATTTGAAAGCGGCAAGCTGGAAGCGAACACAAAATCTGTTTTGGAGAAATACGGCTTTGACGGCGTGTATTTTGACTACGAGTACCCGATCAATCGAAAAAGCTGGAAAAGCTTTAACCGGTTTATCGTTTCGCTCGCTTCCGTGCTGGGGGACAAGTATAAAATCGGCCTGGCCATGTCAAACGGCCGCTTCGGGCAGTCGAAAGAGGCAATGGCCGTGACCGATTTTGTGGAGATCATGAACTACGATGTGTGGGATAAAGCCGGCAATCATTCTACACTGGAAAATGCCAACAAAGACATCCGGGCATTTCTTAAAAAAGGGTATGCGCGTTCCAAACTTGGGCTGGGTCTGCCGTTTTATGCGCGCCCGACCACGCAGGAGGAATATTGGTACGATTATAAAACCTATTGGAACCGAATAGATGAAAACGGGCTTTATTCGGATGCGGCCACAGGCCTTACGTTTTCTTTTAATACATACGATGTTATAAAGAAAAAAGTGGCGTTTGCTTTGTCCCGCGGCCTGGGCGGTGTAATGGTTTGGAACTATGCCTATGACGCTCCGGCAGACAATCCGCTCGCGCTTTTTAACGCGATTGAGGATGGTATCCGCACGGCTTACGCAGAAAATACGAAAGGAATAAATTAAGAACGATAAAATTTGTTTTATAAACGCAACCCCGCCGGGCATTGCCCGGCGGGGTTGCGTACTTTATTAAAGAATAATTCAATGTTGGTCTTTTAATAAAATTTTATAATCTCTTTCATTTCGGCAAAATAAAAAAGCAAGTCATCTGACCTGCTTTTTTATTGGTCGAGGTGTATATAGTTGAATGAAGAGTGTTAACAGGACACTTCATTATTCCCCATCGTTAAGGCATTTTTGAGGGTCGCAATTATTTCAATTTTTAAATTATATTCCCCTCAGGTTGACGTTTGGTTGACATTGAGCACCTTTCATGAATATAGGCGATTAATCATCGTCATCCTCCCATGAAGAAGTGTAATGCAATTCGCCAGAATCCATATCCATTGCCATATTGTCTGACATACGTATCATCATATTTCCGTCAGAATCGAAGGCGGTATCGCCATTCCTAAATAAAAAATCACCGTCATCGAAATCAAATAAAGGTTTGCTCATTATAACTCCTCCAAAACATATTTTAACATTTTATAAGCTGAGTTCCTTTTCGCATTTTTCTTTGAAGATGATTTTTTTGAAAAAGACTTTTCAATTTCATTTATTTTGCATACACAGTTCCATATTGGATTACCGTTTTTGTCGTATGTCTGTTTAAATTTGTATGTCGGAATTGAAAAATAGCCTCTTCTTGCAAGTATTTCCAGTTGACTTATTGCGTCGTTTTCATTAGGCTCATCAATTTCATCTCTTATAGATAATTTCAAACCGTTTTTCTCAAGAAACTCATAGGCAACCTTACTTGCAGCACTTCTTGCCTGTCTCTTATACACATCTGACGCTGCCGACGA
>URDW01000063.1 GCA_900546735.1 uncultured Oscillospiraceae bacterium | reverse complement strand
TGTATAAGAGACAGGACTTCGGCGGCCGTTCTGGCCGGCAACACGTCAATGCCTTCCAAAATAGCGCCCTCTGCCTCGTTGGCTTTTGGAATGAACACGGTTTTGATCCCGCGCGCCTTAGCCTCGATCAGCATCGGCAGCACGCCGCGCACCGGGCGCAGGTCGCCGTCGAGCGACAGCTCGCCTAAAAACGCTGTGTCCTGCAGTTTATCTTTTTTCAGGCCGCCGCCGGCCGCGATCAGCGCAATAAATACCGGCAGGTCGTAGACAGCGCCCTCTTTTTTGATGTCTGCCGGGGCAATGTTTACGGTAATGCGCGCCGTTGGGTAGTGGAAGCCGCCGTTTTTCATGGCAGAGCGCACACGCTCGCGGCTCTCTTTGACCGCGGCGTCCGGCAGCCCTACCAGGTCAAACCGCGGCAGGCCGGAACTGATATCGGCCTCCACTTCGACCGGGAATGTTTCAAATCCGAATATACCCATGCTTTTTACTTTTGCATACATTTTTTTCACCTAGGTGTATTATACTAAATTCTGTAATTGTTGACAACCGTCTTTAATAAGATTAAAATGTAAGCGGAAAGTTTTTGCATGCATGCATTAAATGTACAGGAGTGGTCATATGAAAGAAAAAGAACTTTACGAGCTCTGGAAGCAAAACGCCGTGCTCGACCCCGATTTGATCGAGGAACTGAATGCTGTTTCGGACGAGGACGAGATCATTGACCGTTTTTACACCGAACTGGAATTCGGAACAGCCGGTCTGCGCGGGGTGATCGGCGCCGGCACGAACCGCATGAACGTATATACGGTCGGCCGCGCCACACAGGGGCTTGCGCAGTACCTGCTGCAAAAAAAGGCCGCGCCGTCCGTGGCCATTGCTTATGATTCGCGTATCAAAAGCGAAACGTTTGCCGAATTTGCCGCCCGCGTTTTGGCGGCGAACGGCGTAAAGGTCTATTTGTTTGAGGAACTGGTGCCCACGCCGGTGCTCAGTTTCGCGGTGCGCCGGCTCGGCACTGACAGCGGCATCATCATTACGGCGTCGCACAATCCGGCTAAGTATAACGGCTACAAG
The DNA here is from genome assembly GCA_900546735.1 of uncultured Oscillospiraceae bacterium. Classification (GTDB taxonomy): domain Bacteria; phylum Bacillota; class Clostridia; order Oscillospirales; family Acutalibacteraceae; genus Scybalenecus; species Scybalenecus merdavium. The sequence continues at coordinate 10,391 of URDW01000063.1, read as the reverse complement.
TGTTACAATCCGAACGGTTACCAGATGACCGATGCAGAGGCGCTGGAAACCTATGGCTATATTCAGCAAGTCGACTATTTCACCGGCATTAAAACTTGTGATTTTGACGCGGCGGTCGCCGACGGGCGTATCGTCATGGTCGGTCAGGAACTGGTAAACGCGTTTTTGGATGCGGTTGAGACACAGCGTGTGCACCCGGATGTTTGCGGAAAATCGGGTTTGCATGTGATCTACACGCCTTTAAACGGCACGGGCAACAAGCCGGTGCGCGCCATTCTTTCGCGCATCGGCGTGCAGCACTGTGACGTTGTGAAAACGCAGGAGCTGCCGGACGGCAACTTTCCGACCTGTCCGTATCCGAACCCCGAGATCCGCCAGGCGTTTGAGCAGGCGCTGCTGATGGCCAAGGATTCTCCGGCCGATCTGCTTTTGGCGACGGATCCGGACTGCGACCGCGTCGGCATTGCCGTGCGCGATGAAAACGGCGAATACCGGCTGATGAGCGGCAACCAGGTCGGCGTGCTGCTGCTCAATTACCTGCTTTCGCAGAAGAAGGCAAACGGCACATTGCCCGCCCAGCCTGTTGCGGTCAAATCGTTCGTCTCGACCGACCTGGCCGAAAAAATCGCTGAAAAATATAATTGCGGTTTTAAGAATTTGCTGACCGGCTTTAAGTATATCGGAGAACTGATCACAAACCTTGAAAAAGACGGCCGTGCCGGTGATTTCATCCTTGGCTTTGAAGAAAGCTACGGCTATCTGGCCGGTACGCATGCGCGCGATAAAGACGCGGTCGTTGCCTCAATGCTGATCTGCGAGATGGCGGCGTTTTATAAGCTGCAGGGGCAGACGCTGCTGGATGTGATGAACGATATTTACGAGACGTTTGGCTATTACGTCAACCAGGTAGCAAACTACGCGTTTGAGGGCGCGGCCGGCATGGAAAAAATGCACCAGATCATGGATACGCTGCGCAGCCATGCGCCTAAAGCATTTGCCGGGCATCAGGTCCTGGCTGTTTCAGACTACGAAAGCAGTGTCTGCACTTCGCTTGCCGACGGCACCAAAACGCCGATCGACCTGCCGAAATCCAACGTGCTGGCCTATAAGCTGGAGGGCGGCGCCGGCGTGATCGTTCGCCCCAGCGGCACGGAGCCGAAGATCAAGACGTATGTCACAGCCGTCGGCACCGATATGGCGTCTGCCCAGGCAGCTGCCGATGCGCTTACGGCCAGCGCGGCAAAATATATGGAGGCTTAAGCAGTATGAACCGGAAGTTTGCGAAAATCGTTGCCATCGTCCTTGCCGTGCTGATGGCCGGCAGCGCCGTTACGGCCGGTTTGGTCGTTTTTCTGCAGTGACGATAAATTGGAAAAAGCGTACAGCTTGTGTAAAGCTGTGCGCTTTTTGCTGCAAAAAACGGCGCCTGCTTTTGCAGGCGCCGCAATGTATATAATTCGGTTTTCCAGTCTGTCAATTAAAGATGGTAAACAATGTCGTCGCTCTTCCAGTTGAAGATCAGCATGCCGATGAACAGCACCAAAACCGAAAAGGCAAGCGAATAGGCGATCATGTACCAGCTTAAAATGGAATTTGGCCCGTACAGCACGCATTGCCGAAACAGCTCAATAATGGAATACAGCGGATTCAGCTTGATCAGTACGACCATCCATTCTGTCGTGATCGTTTTAAGCGAATAGAGGATCGGCACGGTGTAGAACATCAGGCTCATGATAACATTAAAAATGTATTCGATGTCGCGGAAATACACCTGCATGATCGAAAGGATCAGCCCCACGCCGATCGAAAGGATCAGGCAGATGAGGATGGGGATCCAAAACAGCAGCACTTTCCATGTAAGGTCGATCGCATGGCCGTTGCTGATGCCGGTGATCTTGAAGAATGCCATGATGCATGCCAGGCAAAGCAATGAAATGGAAAAGGTTACAAAATTGGATAAAATGCCGGAAACGGGGTACATGTATTTCGGCACATAAACTTTTTTGATAATGGACTGATTGGCACGAAAGCTCATCATGGCTTTTTTGGTGGAGTCTCTGAAAAAGCTGAATACCATTCGGCCGGTAAAAAGGTATACCGGGTAACAGATCACTTCTGCATTGTCCCGGTTAAAAATGCCGTTGAACACAACGGAAAGCACGATCATGTTGAGCAGCGGCTCCAGAAAACTCCAGAAAATGCCCAGCCAGGAATTGCGGTATTTTAGTTTAACGTTTTTGGCAACCAATTCGCTCAGCAGGTTCCTGTAACGTTTGAACATCTTTATATCGTGCCGTGCTTCTTTTTTCGCATTGGCAATAGAGCTCATGAAAAATAAACCTTCTTTGTCATAAACGTGGCAAATAAACGTCTTTTTACTGCTTGTTGTTGGAAAATGCAGCAGACCACTAGATAGAATAACAGAATGATTATAGCATGTCAATCGTAATTTTTCAAGCAAAGCCTCAAAATTTCGGGCGGATTCGCGCCTTTTTGGTGTGATTTTGTGCAGTTTTGCCTCAGCTCCGGCGGCCAAAACGCAAAGATGCGTCTACTGTGTAGTTTGTGCACCGCAGCGGGCGTGCGCGCAAAGAAGTATTTTCCTGCTCCGTTTGGCAGAGACGTTTTATTCGTTGCAAGACGGTTCGGCTTTAAAAACGGCTTTGTAGACGGCTGCGGCCACTTCTTCTGCCGGGCGATCGGCATTTACCGTCAGGCCGGCGGCTTTTTCGTAAAGCGCCCGGCGGCTGTCGTAAAGCGCTTTGGCGTTTTCTTTGTTTTTGAAAAGCGGCCGCGACGATGCGTCCGGTATGCGCCGGCAGATCACGTCAAACGACGCGTCCAAAAACACGATCACGCACTTTTCGGCAAATGCCTTGCAGTTTCGGGCGTAGGTCAGCGTGCCGCCGCCGGCCGCGATCACAGCGCCGTTCAGGTTGGCAAGCGCGCAGCAGACCTCGTGCTCTTTGTCGCGAAAAAAAGCTTCGCCTTTCCTATCGAAAATTTGGCGCACGCTTTGGCCGCACGCCTTTTCCACGCAGTCGTCCGTGTCAAAAAACGGCAAGCGGCAAAGGCTGCTCAGCGCCCGGCCGACCGTTGTTTTGCCGCTGCCCATAAAACCGCATAGAACAATGTTCATTTCTTCTCCAGCTCTTTTCCGGCGGCGTCAACAGCCGCTAAAATGTCGCCACGCGTAAAAACGGTGCCGTTCCAAAGCGTTTCGGCGGCGGCAGCCTGTCCGGCCAGCATCGTCAGCCCGTTTGCCGTTTTGACGCCGGCGCTGTGCGCCGCAGCAAGCAGCTTTGTCTCCTGTGGGTTATAGATCATGTCAAAAACGCTGCCGGCGCGGCAGACCGTTTCTTCTGCCAGCGGGCATTCGTCGGTGTGCGGAAACATGCCGCACGGCGTTGCGTTTACGATCAGGTCATATGTGCCGCTTGCCGCATCCAGTGTACAGGTGTGCACCTTGGCGTTCAGCTTTTCTTTTATTTCAGCGGCCAGCGCTTCGGCCTTTTGTATTTTCCTTGCGGCAATCGTCAGGTCCGCGCCGGCCAGCACGGCTTCAAGGGCCGCCATTCTGGCTGCGCCGCCTGCACCGCACAAAAGCACTTTCCCGCCCAGTTCCATGCCGGCCAGTTCCAGCCCTTTCAAAAATCCGAGCCAGTCGGTGTTGTCGCCGTAGAACCGGCCGTTTTTTACGCTTACGGTGTTGACCGCGCCAAAGAGTTCGGCTTTTTCGCTTAAGCCGTCTAAATAGGGCAAAATGCGGATCTTGTGCGGGATCGTTACGTTGAACCCGTCCAGCCGCCGCAGTTCGTCTACGGCCTGCGGCAGATCCTGCGGTGCGGTCTCTTTTAGTATGTAGTCGCCGTCGGTGCCGGCGCGGCGCATCAGTGTTTGGTGGATCACAACACTCAGCGAATGGCCGAGCGGGAACCCGATCAGTGCAAAATGCTTCATGGCATACCTCAAAATGAAAATAGATGTTGACATTTGTCTCAGGAATTTATAATATGATAATAGCACACGAATATCGTTTTCACAACAATTATTTACATGGAGGGATTGTGATGATATTTGAAAAAGTCAGAAAAATCCTGTCGGAGCAGCTTGGCGTAGACGAGGATTCTATTCAGGAAGACAGCCTTTTGGCCGAGGATCTGGGCGCCGACAGCCTGGATGCGATCGATATTGTGATGAGCGTGGAGGACGAATTCGGTCTGGAAGTGCCGGACGAAGTCGTTGAGTCCATGAGCACGGTTTCTGACATCGTCAAGTTCATCGAAGACAATAAATAAACGTCTGCGTTATTCCGGCGCGGCGGCGCTTTGTACGGCAAAACCGCTACTGGCGTTTGGCCGCGCCGTTTTCACGCAGCGTATCAGGGGGAAACGTGATGGAAAAAAAGAAATACGTTCTGGCACTTGACCAGGGCACGACCAGCTCCAGGGCTATTATTTTCGACGAACAAGGCGAAATCGTAGCCAAAGCGCAAAACGAATTTACACAGTATTATCCAAGCGACGGCTGGGTGGAGCACGATCCGAACGAAATTTTGCTTTCGCAGATCGGCGCTATTCTCGGTGTGCTGCGCAAAAATTCGGTCGACGCGGCAGACATTGCGGCAGTCGGCATCACCAATCAGCGCGAGACGACCGTCGTCTGGGACAAAAAGACCGGTAAGCCGGTCTACAATGCCATCGTTTGGCAGTGCCGCCGCACAGCGCTCATTTGCGAGGAGCTGGAGGCGCGCGGCCTGAGCGATTATATCAAGGAAAAGACCGGCCTTCTGATCGACGCGTATTTCAGCGGCACCAAGATCAAGTGGATCCTCGATAATGTGGAGGGCGCGCGTGCGCGTGCAGAGCGCGGCGAGCTGCTGTTTGGCACCATCGACACCTGGCTGATCTGGAACCTGACCGACGGCAAGGTGCATGTGACCGATTATTCAAACGCCTGCCGCACCATGCTTTTCGACATCGACAACCTCTGCTGGGACGAAACGCTCTGTAAAGAGCTCGGCATTCCGATGTGCATGCTGCCTGAGGTCAAGCCGTCCAGCTGCGTCTACGGCCATATGGCGAAAATCACCGGCATTGAGGACATTGCCGGCGTACCGATCGCGGGCGCCTGCGGCGACCAGCCGAGCGCGCTGTTCGGGCAGGGCTGTTTTGAAACGGGCCAGGCCAAAAATACATACGGTACCGGATGTTTTCTTTTGATGAATACCGGTGAAAAACGCATCAGCTCCCGTTCCAATTTGCTTTCGGGCATTGCCTGGGGGCTGAACGGCAAGGTCACCTATGCGCTGGAAGGCTCTGCTTTCAACGCCGGTTCGGTCATCAAGTGGCTGCGCGACGAGCTGGGCATTATCGAAAGCGCGCCGCAGTGCGACCGTTTTGCCGAAATGGTGGACGATTCGAACGGCCTTTACTTCGTGCCGGCGTTTACCGGCCTTGGTGCGCCGTATTGGGACATGTATGCCCGCGGCACGATGATCGGCCTGACTCGCGGCACCAATAAGTACCACCTCTGCCGCGCCGTGCTCGACAGCATCGCGTTTCAGATGACTGACCTTTTGGAGGCCATGAAAAACGACTCTAACATCGTTTTGAAAGACCTGCGCGTGGACGGCGGCGCTTCGGTGTCCGACATTTTGATGCAGATCCAGGCGGATGTGGCCGGTGTGCAGGTCAACCGCCCGAAAAATGCTGAGGCAACGGCGCTCGGCGCGGCCTATCTGGCCGGGCTTGCCGTCGGTGTGTGGAAAGACACGCAGGAGATCGAGAAAAACCGCCAGGTGCAGAAGATTTTTGTGCCGGCTATGGAGATCACCAAGCGCAACCGCATGTATGATAACTGGAAGCGCGCTGTGGAGCGCAGCCGCAACTGGGAAAGGTAAAATCGGAGAAGGAAATTTTAAAATAAAGAGGTAAAAACATGGATTACAGAAAAGAGTCGCTGAAACTGCATGCGCAGTGGCGCGGCAAATTGGAAGTGACGGCCAGGGCGAAGGTCGGCGACCGTGATGCGCTGTCGCTCGCTTACACGCCCGGCGTGGCAGAGCCCTGCCTGGCCATTCAAAAGGATTACAACAAAAGCTGGGATCTGACCCGCCGCTGGAACATGGTGGCCGTCGTCACAGACGGCAGCGCCGTGCTCGGCCTTGGCGATATCGGCCCGGAGGCCGGCATGCCGGTCATGGAGGGCAAGTGCGTCCTGTTTAAAGAGTTCGGCGGGGTAGATGCGTTTCCGCTTTGCGTGCGCACCAAAGATGTGGATGCGTTCGTGCAGACCGTCTACAACATCAGCGGCTCGTTCGGCGGCATCAATCTGGAGGATATTGCTGCGCCGCGCTGCTTTGAGATCGAGGAAAAGCTCAAGGCCATGTGCGACATCCCGATTTTTCACGACGATCAGCACGGCACGGCCGTTGTCGTTTCTGCGGCGCTGGTCAACGCAACCAAGCTGACCGGCAAGGCGCTTTGTGACTGCCGCGCCGTTATCAACGGCTCGGGGGCGGCCGGCATCGCGATCGCAAAGCTTTTAATGACGCTCGGCCTTGGCGACGTCGTACTCTGCGACCGCACCGGCGCCATCTATGAAGGGCGCGAGGGTCTCAACCCGTTTAAAGCAGAGGTCGCGGCTGTGACCAACCGTGCCGGCGTAAAGGGCACTTTGGCCGACGCGGTCAAAGATACGGATATTTTTATCGGCGTTTCGGCGCCCGGCGTTTTGACACAGGAAATGGTCAAGACCATGCACAAGGACCCCATCGTTCTGGCTATGGCGAACCCCACGCCCGAGATCATGCCGGATCTTGCGCGCGAAGCCGGTGCGGCGATCGTGGGTACCGGCCGTTCCGATTTCCCGAATCAGATCAATAACGTTGTGGCGTTCCCGGGCATTTTCCGCGGTGCGCTGGATGTGCGTGCCAGCGCCGTAACAGAAAACATGAAGATCGCGGCGGCCTACGCCATTGCCTCGCTCGTCAGCGACGAGGAACTGACGCCCGATTATATCATGCCGCACGCGTTTGACCCGCGCATCCGCGACACGGTCGCGAAGGCGGTGGCAGACGCCGCTGTCAAAGACGGCGTGGCCCGCGTATAACGCCGTTTTTGGGCCGGATATTCGTAAGGCCTGAAAGATGGAGTTTCTATATTGAAAACAGAGGCAGGGGGGATTTGTATGCGTAAAAAAATCATTGTTGCCGGTATGGGGCACGGCGGTTTGGCCGTTGCTGCCATTTTGGCCAGGGCCGGCTTGGATGTGACGGCCTATGAGCAGAAAAGCGCCGGCACGCTCGGCTACGACTGGACCGATATTTTTGACCCAAAGGCGTTCGCCGTCGCCGGTCTGCCGATGCCGCCGCGTCATCTTTATACATATAAAGAGGACATGACCTTTTTCAATCCCTCCATGACGGTCGGCCTGCGTCAGCATGTGCCGCCGGCCAAACGCGAAATCAAAATGGAACGGCGCGATCTGTACGCGCACCTCATTCACTGCGCCGAGTCAAGCGGCGCGCACCTGGTGTATGACTGCGCTGTGCGCGGCCCGCTGATGACCGGCAGCCGCGTGGTGGGCGTTTCTACGGATAAAGGCGATTTTTATGCCGATTTGGTCATTGATGCCTGCGGCATGCGCTCGCCTGTGCGTGAAAATCTGCCGCTTTGCGTGCCGATCGATAAAACGGTGAACCGGCTGGACCGCATCACCATTTACCGTGCTTTTTACGACCGTGCCGACATGCAGGAAGTGCGCGACAAGTTTAAGGTCGTTCTTTTTGCAGACGGCATCCGCGGCATCAGCTGGATCGCGACTGAGGGGCAGTATACCGACCTTTTGATCGGCCGCTTTGCTGATTTTGATTTGGCAGAAGTGGACCGCTTTGCGGGTCTCCTGCGGCAAACCAATCCGCAGCTTGGCCGCAAGGTGCTGCGCGGCGGTCAGTTTGTGGAGATCCCGGTGCGTCAACCGCTTGCGGTCATGGTCTGGAACGGCTACGCCGCCATTGGCGACAGCGCGTTTATGACGGTGCCGCTGATCGGCTCCGGCATTGCGAATTCGCTGCGCGCCGCACGCTTCCTGGCCGACACGGTGCTTGCCGATACTTATGGCCGGTTCGACTGTGAAACGCTCTGGCCTTATGCGGTGCGCTATTTCCGTGCGCTTGGGCGCGGCTTGGCGCCGCTTGCTGCGGCGAAACGTCTGCTGCTGAAAATGAGCCCGCAGGATATTGATTACTTCTTTGAATCCGGCACGCTGAATGAGGACAATATTACCATGACAGCGGATTTTCACAGCTTGTTCGACCTGATCCGTTTTGATCCGGCCGATCTTTTGAAAAAAGGCAAAAACATTTGCAAAAACAAAAGCGCTATGAAGAAGCTGCTTTTCGGCGTGCCGAAGATCATGGGCGCCATGGCGGCCGGCGCGGCGGTCCCGCAGCATTGGGATGAACGCACCGTGCGCCGCTGGGCAGCGCAGTATGCAGCTTGTTTTCGATAAAATGTGCATTATGCGGTGATTTTTTCTTAAAATTTTGTGCAACTTGTACAGCTTTGTCAATTCCTGTGCGTTTAAAGCCGTAAAATTTACCATTGCGCTACCGGTTACAAATGTGTTACAATGTTTACAATTTGAAACCGCGAGGTAGAGTATGGGTAAAAAGATAAAACGATCTGTCGTGCTTTTGCTGGCGCTTGTTTTGAGCATAATGCTCTTTCCCGGCAGTGCATCGGCCGATTCAGAACAGGAACTGTTTACACCGCGTCTGACCGCACCGGAATCCGGCAATGCCTACTATTATAGTCTGAATTACTATTATAATTGCGGCTACGGCATGCCGAACTGCGTTGCCTATGTGTACGGCCGCATCTATGAAATCAACCAGTCTCAGCCGCTGATCACGCACGGTGACGCCAGCCGGTGGTGGGCCATCAATGAAGCCGGCGGATTTTACGAAACGGGCGACACGCCCGAAGTGGGCGCCATTGTCTGCTGGACAGGCGGGCGCAGCGGCGGTCACGTTGCTGTGGTCGAGGCGGTCGACGGCAACATGATCACGATCTCCGAATCCCATTACGGCGGCAAGTTCTTTGATACGCGCACCATCCGTGCCGATGGGTCAGATTATCTGACGTCTATGAATTTCCGCGGCTATATGTACGCTTCCCACAACGTGGCCGAGGCGGTGCGCATTGCCGAGGAAGAGGCTGAAAAGCAGGCGCTGCGCGATGGTCTGCGCCGTTATAAAACGGACGAGCCCGACCTTGTCGTGGCCGGCGGCCAAAGCACGTTTGAGGTGCTCAGCGGCGAGGCGCAGGCAAACGGTAAAAAAGTCGTCAGCGAACGCAATCTGCTGGCCTCCGGCATGATGTAAACCACTGCCTGCCGTTTTGCCCTATATATAATAAAACATTAAATATGGTTAAAAAGCGTGTCCTGTGACCAAGCAGGGCGCGCTTTTTTATGAACTTTTTTAAAAATTTCAAAAAAGTGCTTGACATTCCAGAAAGTTGGTTATAATATAATAACAGAGTTAGCACTCATGCATCGAGAGTGCTAACCTGTGAAAAAGGACGGTGAGAATGTGAAAAACGACAGAAGCTCGCTCATCCTCGGCAAGATCATAGAGGAGTATATCCGCTCCGGCGAGCCGATGGGTTCCAAAACGCTTGCGTCGCTTTTGCCGTATACCGTCTCCAGCGCCACGATCCGCAATGAAATGGCGCGTCTGGGCGAACTGGGTTACCTGGAACAGCGCCATACCAGCGGCGGGCGTATTCCCAGCCTGACCAGCTACCGGTATTATGTCAATAATATCATGCAGCCGCAGAAGGTCACGGCGCGCGAGGCCTCGCACATTTACGAGGCGCTCAGCGTCAACGCTTCTGACCCGGAACGCTTGCTTGCCGACGCAGCGCGCCTTTGTGCAGACGTAACGGGCTGTGCGGCTTTTGCTTCGGCGCACAGTGACCGGCTCGACTGTGTGCAGGGCGTGGAGATCATCCCGGCCGGCAGCGGCAAGGTGATGCTCATCGTGCTCTCCACAGGCGGGCGCATCAAATCGTCGCTGTGCCGTGTGCAGTGTGCGGTGGACAGCGCGTTTACCGACGCGTTCTATGCGCTTTGCAACCGGTACTTTATCGGCACGCCGCTTGAGGATGTTAACCTTTCGCTGATTCAGTCTACAGCGCAGTTTCTCGGCGCGCAGATCTTCGACATGCTGCCGATCCTGACAGCGCTTTGTGCACTCTGCCGCGAGGCGGCGCGCAGCGCGCTGTTTATTGAGGGCGAAACGAATCTGCTGGCGCATGAAGAACTGGGTCCTGCACTTGCGCCGATCCTGTCTTTCCTGGCAGACCGGGAATCGTTTAAAAAGC
>URDW01000062.1 GCA_900546735.1 uncultured Oscillospiraceae bacterium | reverse complement strand
CACCTCGTGCCCGCAGCCGCAGCAGCGCATTTTAAAATCCACGCCTACGCGCAGGATCTCGAACTCTTTCGCGCCGCAGGGGTGCGGCTTTTTCATAACGACCCGGTCGCCCACCTGAATATCCATACCGAAACCCCTTTCTTTTTTCTTTAGTCTATTATATAGAGTGCGTGCGCGTTTTGCAAGTGGGCATAAACGCACCGGCGCCGGCATACTACTGAATTAAGGCAAAAAAACAAATTGAAGCAAAACAAAGGTAGTGATGGAATGCAGTATTATCCCGAAGGGCAGGGTCGGTATCTTTCGCCGTCCGATCTCACGGCCGAGGCGCTTGGCGCGGCGGCGGCAGAGGGCCGCGTGCTGGAAGCGGTGGTCACCATGTGCGACAGCGCCCACAATTTGCATGTAGATCTCGGCGCGGTGCACGGCGTCATCCCGCGCGAGGAGGGCGCCGTCGGCATTGCGCAGGGCACGGTGCGCGACATTGCCCTGATCTCGCGCGTCAACCGGCCGGTCTGCTTTGTGATCTCGCGGTTTGAAACGCTGCCCTCGGGCGAAACGGCGGCCGTGCTCTCGCGCCGCGCCGTGCAGCAGGCGTGTATGGAAAATTACATAAACAAGCTCACCCCGGGCGACGTCATCGACGCGGCGGTCACGCACCTGGAACGCTTCGGCGCGTTCATCGACATCGGCGCCGGCATCAACGCCCTGATCCCGATCGACATGCTCTCGGTCTCGCGCATCCAGCACCCCGGCGAGCGTGTGCGCCCCGGGCAGGCCATCCGCGCCGTTTTGCGCAAGCGTGAGGACGGCCGCCTGACCTTCTCTATGCGCGAACTGCTGGGCACCTGGCTGCAAAACGCCGCTCGGTTCCAGGCCGGCGAGACTGTGCCCGGCATCGTGCGCAGCGTGGAGGAGTACGGCGTGTTCGTGGAACTGGCGCCGAACCTGGCCGGTCTGGCAGAACCTTGCACCGGGCTTGCGGCGGCACAGCAGGTGTCGGTGTTCATCAAGTCTATCCTGCCCGAAAAAATGAAGATCAAGCTTGTGGTGGTGGATGCGTTCGGCGCCGCCGGCGCGCCCGCGCCCCTGCATTTTTTGGAGGATGCGCACCACCTTTCCCGCTGGGTCTACTCGCCCCCGGGCTGCGGCAAACACATCGAAACCGTTTTTTAGTCGCAGGAATGTTTGGGAAACAGCGGCGGCTCGCCCGGTAGGGAATGTATAGAAAGGGAAACGGCTTTTTAGTCGCAGGAATGTCTGAGAAGCAGCGGCGGCTCGCCCGGTAGGGAATGCGCTTAAAGAGGAACGGCTTGTCTCGTTGCCAAAGCGCCTGAAAGCAACTGCGTGCGGCGGCTTTTTAGTCGCAGGAATGCTTGGGAAACAGCGGCGGCTTGCCCGGTAAAGAATGTGTTGAAAGGGGAGGGGCTTTTTAGTCGCAGAAATGCCTGGAAAGCAGCGGCGGCCTGCCCGGTAGGGAGTGCGCTTAAAGGGGAGCGGCTTATTTGGCCGCAGGGATGCTTGGAAACGGCGGCGGCCTGCCCGGTAGGGAATATATGGAAAGAGGGACAGGCGGCGCGCTTAAAACTGCGCGGGGCGCACACCTTCGGCGATTTTACCAAGCTGCGCTACACGCCCCGGTAAACGCCGCGCCGGCGAAAATGTGAAAATATGGCAAAACAGCCTGTATTTTATTGACACGCCCGCACCTGCGGTATATAATGAAAATGCAGAATATTTTCGGGGTTGAGTGAAATTCTCTACTGGCGGTAACGGCTGCGGCCGAAGTCCGCGACTCGCGCAAGCGACTGAACGGGTGCAAGTCCCGTACCAACGGTCAAAGTCCGGATGATAGAAAATAGCTTTGTTTTTCTATGCATATCAGACCCGGCATACCCTGCCGGGTCTTTTTTCTCCGTGTTCTGCAAAGGAGGAAAAAGTTATGAAAAAAGTAAGCCAAAAAACCGAACCGCAAACGGCCGCCGCGCAGGCGCAAAGCCCGCAAAAGGGCGACAAAAAGAAAATGTCGCTTGAAACGCTCGTCAAAATCGCCGTACTTGGCGCGCTGGCCGGCGTGATCATGCTGATTGAATTTCCGCTGCCGATCGCGCCGCCGTTTTACGAAATGGACTTAAGCGAGATCGTCGTGCTCGTCGGCGGGTTCTCGATGGGGCCGCTGGCCGCCGTTGCGATCGAGGCGGTCAAGATCGCGCTGAACCTGATCCTTACCGGCAGCGACACAGTGGGCGTCGGCGAGCTGGCCAATTTTCTGATGGGCCTGGCGCTGGTGCTGCCGCCGTGCATCGTCTACAAGCACACGCCGCTCAAAAACACCCGAAAGGGCGCGGCCGCCGGCATGGTGGCCGGGGTCGTCTTTTGTGCGGCCGTCAGCGCGGTGCTCAATGTGTACATGCTCATCCCGTTTTATTCCACGGCCTACGGCCTGCCGGTGGAGCAGATCGTCGCCATGGGCGCGCAGATCTTTAAAACGGTCGATTCGGTCTGGATGCTGGCTCTTTGCTGTGTGGTGCCCTTTAATCTTATTAAAGGCACGGTCGACTGCCTTGTGGTGTTCCTTTGCTACAAGCGCCTGTCGCCGCTGCTGCACCGCCGCTTCATCAAGTAACGCGCGCCGCCCCGGCGCCGTTGCGGCATGGAAAATGCCCGGCTGCTGCCGGTAGAACGCAGGGCTTTGCCCGGATAGAGGAGGAATTTTCATGAACTACTGTCAAAAATGCGGCGCCCGCCTGCCCGAGGGCACGACGGTCTGCTCCATGTGCGGCTTTGACAACGCGCAGGCAGCCCGGCCGGGCGCTGAGCCGCAGGGTCAGCCGTTTAATCCCGGCGGTCCGGCTCCCGGTCCGAATCCACCTTACGGCCGGCCGAATCCGCCTTACGGCGCACCGCCGCACGACAGCCGGCGCGACCCGCTTTCGGTCGGCGACATTTTCGTGTCGTGGCTGCTGCTGTCGATCCCGATCGTCAACATCGTTATGATCATCGTGTGGCTCACGTCGAGCAGCACGAACGTCAACAAAAAGAATTTTGCCAAGGCGGCGCTTATCATGTATGCCATCGGCATCGTGCTGTGGATCCTGGCCGCCATCGTCTTTTCGATCGTCGGCGTCGGCGCTGCCGCAGCGTTCGATGACTATATTTATTACATGATCCCGCTGCTTGGTCTTTAAACGCAACGACCAAAACGGCGCACAAAGCCCGTTTTTACGGACGCAGCAAAAGACCGCCCGCTCTGAAAAGAGCGGGCGGTCTCAGCGTGTCGGGCTGTACAATTTGTTGCAAGCACACCTTTTTTTGACACGCTGAAACGGACACGCGTTTGCGTGTCCGTTCTTTGTGCTTTTTACTGCTTGTTCGCGGCGTTTTGCCCCTCCAGCGCCAGCTGGTAGGGGTTTTTGCGCTTTTTCTTGGGCTTGTAGGGCGGCGGGCTCTGCAGCTTTTTGACCATGCGGCCGTTTTTGGCCGTGATCTTGTTGATCTCGTGCACGGGGCCTGCCATGTATTCCGTCATGTACTGGTCGGCGACCTCCATCATCTTTTTGTCGCCGCGCATCGCGCCCAAAATCGTAACGCCGATGATGTCCTGCACCTCGTTCGTGCCGTCCTCATAAACCTCGTTCAGCATTTTGAACAGCTTTTTGTGCTCTTCTTTTGTGCCGTTTTGGATCACGTCCAGCACTTTCGGCGTGCCGTAGTTCATAAAAAAGTCCTCGGGCAGAAACTCGCCGTAGTCGGCAATGTTCTGTTTGATCTGATCCTTCAGTTCGGGGTAGAGCGTGCCGAAGCGGTTCGCGAGCGAATCCACGTCGTAGCTGACAATGCCGTTTTTGGCCTTTGTGCGCGACACGGCCTTCGGCAGTTTGATTTTGTCGAGGTCCTTTTTGCGCACGCTGCCGTACAGGCTGTGCAGTTCGTCGCTCACCTCGTTGCAGCCGGAGCGCACGTCGCGCAGCTCGGCCGTCTCCAACTCAAACAGCGATTTGGAGATGGTGGCAAATTCCGTGGCCTCTCCCTTGTCCTCGCCGGCGCACTCCAAAAGCATCAGGTTTTTCTTTGCGTCGACCACCACGCGGTAAAGGCCGTTTTTGCCGCTGAAGGTCACGGCACCTTCCGTTTGGTTCTTCGCCTTGCGGAAACCGAATTCTGTGTTGACCGGCTCCAGATTTTTTTCGATCAGTGCAAGCACTTCTTCAAGCTGCATATGCAAAACTCCAGTCGTTATTTTGATCTTTCGTGTCTTTTTTGCGTCGCTGCGCCGCCGTTTGCCGCAGCGCACAAACATTATAGCAGAGAATTTCCGTTTTGTCACTATTTTTGCGGCAATTTTGCCAAAAACGGGCTGTTTTCGGGCGTGTAAGTCTGTAAAAACACACCGCCGGGCGCTTTTTTTCATGTTGAATCTGTGTGTAAAATATGGTATTATAAAACGAAAGTTGATAAAATACAAATAAGGTAAAAACTTTTTCTTTTTGAGGTGTTTTTTTATGGCAAAACTGCGGCTTGCCGTTTTGTTCGGCGGCGCGTCCAGCGAGCACGACGTTTCGCTCATGTCCGCCGGCGGCGTGCTTTCGCACATAGACCGCGACAAGTATGAACTTTACCTGCTCGGCATCACGAAAGACGGGCAGTGGTACCTTTACACCGGGCCGCTTGACCTGCTGCCCGGCGACAAGTGGGTGAACAGCGGCTTTTGTGAGCGCGCGGTCATCTCGCCCGACGCTTCGGTGCACGGCATCGTGACCGAGTCGGGCAAAACCATCCGGCTCGACGCCGTCTTTCCGGTGCTGCACGGCAAAAACGGGGAGGACGGCACCCTGCAGGGGCTTTTGCAGCTGGCCGGCCTGCCGTTCGTGGGCTGTGCGTCCACGGCCTGCGGCGTGTGCATGGATAAGCGTATCACAAACGCCATGGCCGATGTCTACGGCATTGCCCAGGTGCCGTGGTGCAGCACCAGCGTGCACGACTACCGCAAAGACCCGGCCGCTTTTCGCGACGCGGCCGTTCAAAAGCTCGGCTTCCCGATCTTTGTGAAGCCCGCGAACGCCGGCTCCAGCGTCGGCATCTCCAAGGCGGGCGACATGGTGTCGCTCGAGGCGGGCATTGAAAAGGCGTTTCGCGAGGACAACAGCATTCTTTTAGAGGCGTTTGCCGACGGGTTTGAAGTGGAGTGCGCCGTGCTCGGAAACGACGACCCCGTGGCGTCCGACGTGGGCGAGATCCTTTCGGCGAACGAGTTTTACGACTATGAGGCCAAGTACTTTAACGCGGCGTCCAAAACGGTCATCCCGGCCGGCATCGGCGAGGAAAAGCGGCGCGAGGTGGCCGAAGCGGCCGTGCGCGCCTTCAAGGCGTTTGGCTGCGCCGGGCTTGCGCGCGTGGACTTTTTCGTGTCGCGCAGCGACGGGCGCGTGCTCTTTAATGAGATCAACACCCTGCCCGGCTTTACGCCCATCAGCATGTACTCCATGCTGTTTGAAGCGGCCGGCGTGCCCTACAGCGAGCTGATCGACCGCCTGGTGGACCTGGCGGTGCAGAGGGGAACAGATTTCTGATGGCGCATACGCAGGATGTGATGATCGAAATGAAAAGCGCCCAGCGCGTAGACGGCGAGCGCGACTGTGCCGAAACGTTCGTGCGCGGCCGCATCGGCGAGCGCGACGGTCTGTTTTTCATCGAGTACAGCGAGCAGGACGAGGAGACGGGCGCCGGCGTGCGCACCGTGATCGAACTGCTGCCGGACGGCGGCGTGCAGATCCGGCGTTCGGGCCCGTCGGTGGGCTGCTACCGCGTCAGCCTGCAGCGGCGCCATTTGTGCACGTTTGCCACGGCGTTCGGCGAGCTGATGTTCGGCTTTACCGGCCGCGAGATCTTGTTTGAGCGCGGCGAAAACGGCGGGCGGCTGTTTCTGCGCTACGATCTGGACACGAACGGGCTGCTCGCTTCTGAAAATGAGATCGATTTAAAATACACGGTTTTGGAGAACTGATTATGGATATGGTAAAAACGGCGCAGCAGCAGCTGCGTGAAAAAATCATGGAGGCGCTCGGCCGCGCGGTTTCTGCCGGCGACCTGCCGCAGGAGCCTGTGCCGGGCTTCATCATCGAGGTGCCGGCCAACCGGCAAAACGGCGATTTTTCGTCCAATGTGGCCATGGCCTCGGCCAGGGCGTTCAAAAAAGCGCCGCGCCAGATCGCCGAGGCGGTCCTTTCCCACATCGACCTTGCCGGCACTTATTTTGACCGCTGCGAGGTGGCGGGCCCCGGGTTCATGAACTTCTTTCTCGGCCCGGCGTTTTACGCCGCAGTCGTGACCGGCGTGCTCGACGAGGGCGAAAAGTACGGCCGCTCGGACTACGGCGCCGGCAAAAAGGTGCTGGTGGAATTCGTTTCGGCCAACCCCACCGGGCCGATGCACATCGGCAACGCGCGCGGCGGCGCCATCGGCGACTGCCTGGCCGCGGTGCTGGAGCAGGCCGGCTACGAGGTGTCGCGCGAGTTCTATGTGAACGACGCCGGCAACCAGATCAACAAATTCGCCCTGTCGCTGGAGGTGCGCTACCTGCAGCTTTACCGCGACGGCGTGGAGATGCCGGAGGACGCTTACCACGGCGCCGACATCACCGAACACGCGAAAAATTTTGCGGCCCGCTACGGCGAGTGCTATGTGGACGCTTCGTCCGAGGTGCGCCGCAAGGCGCTTGTGGACTTCGCCCTGCCGAAGAACATCGCCGGGCTGGAGCACGACCTGGCCGAGTACCGCATCCGTTACGACAACTGGTTCAAAGAGAGCACGCTGCACGCCGACGGTTCGGTGCAGCGGGTGATCGACGCGCTCAAAGAACGCGGCGTGACCTATGAAAAAGACGGCGCGCTCTGGTTTAAAGCCAGCGAATTCGGCAACGATAAAGACATCGTGCTGGTGCGCGCAAACGGCGTGCCCACCTACATCGTGCCCGACATCGCCTACCACTACAACAAGCTGGTGACGCGCGGCTACGACCTGGCCATAGATGTGCTCGGCGCCGACCACCACGGCTATGTGCCGCGCATGCGCGCGGCGCTGACGGCGCTCGGGCTCGATGCCGACCGCCTGCACGCCGTGATCATGCAGATGGTGCGCCTGGTGCGCGGCGGCGAAACCATCAAGCTTTCCAAGCGCTCGGGCAAGGCCATCACGCTGAACACCCTGCTGGAGGAGGTGCCGATCGACGCGGCGCGCTTCTTCTTCAACCTGCGCGAACCGAACGCGCACTTTGATTTTGACCTGGACCTGGCGGCGGAAAAGACGAACGAGAACCCGGTCTACTATGTGCAGTACGCGCATGCGCGCATCTGCTCCATCCTGAAAAAAGCGCAGGAAAACGGCGTTTCGCTGCGCGCGGCCACGGCCGAGGAGCGCATGCGCCTGACCTCTGCCGAGGAGCGCGAGCTGATCCATCACCTGGCGCGCCTGCCCGGCGAGTATATTGCCGCGGCCGACGCTTATGACCCGGCCCGCATCACCCGCTATGTGGTGGAAGTGGCCACCCTGTTCCATAAGTTTTACAATGCCCAGCGCGTACTGGACGACGATCCTGCCCTGACGGCCGCCCGGCTCGATCTGTGCCGTGCCGTCAACCGGGTGATCGAAAACGTGCTGGCGGCTTTAAAGATCACTGCGCCGCAGCAGATGTGACGCAGGAAAGGGGATTTTTGTGAATCAATTTGAATTGTCAGTGCTGCGCGGCATCGGCAAAAAGCTGCTCTATTACGCGTATAAAGACCCGAAAAAGAACATCCCGCGTGCCCTGCGCTTTGCCAAAAAGTTTGCCGGCAGCATGTTTACCGAGTCCACGTTTACGTTCCCGCTCGACGTCGTGAACAACGAAAAAAACATCTGGCACCGCTATCTTTTTGACCTGCTTGACCAGATCGACGGGGAGTTTCTGCGTCAAATGGTGTTGACCTTTGCCGTGGACTGCGGCTATGTGGGCACCAAGACCCTGCGCAAAAACCGCGAGGTCTACCAGTGCAACATCCCCTGGGTCATTTTGATGGACCCGACTTCGGCCTGCAATCTGCGCTGCAAGGGCTGCTGGGCGGCGGAGTACGGCCACAAGTCCAACCTGGCGCTTGACGATATGCGCCGCCTGATCAAAGAGGCCAAGGCGCTCGGCACCCACTTCTTTATGTTCACGGGCGGCGAACCGCTTGTGAAAAAGAAAGAGGTGCTCACCCTCTGCCGTGAAAACCCGGACTGCATTTTCCTGGCCTTTACGAACGGCACGCTGGTGGACGACGCGTTTTGCAGGGAAATGCTCGCCTGCAAAAACCTGACGCTTGCCCTGAGCATTGAGGGCAGCGAAGAGACGAACGACGCGCGCCGCGGCGACGGCGTTTACGGCAAGGTGCTGCAGGCCATGGCCACGCTGCGCCGCAACAAGTGCCTGTTCGGCATTTCGGTCTGCTACACTTCGCAGAATTACGAGGCCGTCACCAGCGATGCGTTTTACGACAAAATGATCGAAGCGGGCGTAAAATTCGCCTGGTATTTCCACTACATGCCGGTCGGCTCCGACGCCGACAAGTCGCTGCTGCTCACACCGAAGCAGCGCGAACACGTTTACCGCCAGATCCGCGCTAAACGTGACAAGTACACCGGCAAACCGCTCTTTACCGTGGATTTCCAGAACGATGCCGAGTACGTCGGCGGCTGCATCGCCGGCGGGCGCAACTACTTCCACGTCAATTCCGAGGGCGACATCGAGCCCTGCGTCTTTATCCATTATTCCGACCGCAACATCAAAAACACCTCGGTGCTCGAGGCGCTGCAGTCGCCGCTTTTCAAGCGCTATTTCATGGGGCAGCCTTTTAACGACAACATGCTGCGCCCCTGCCCGATGCTGGAAAATCCGCAGGCGCTGCGCGACATTGTGCACGAAACGAACGCCCGCTCCACCAACCTTTTGCAGCCGGAGCCGGTCGATGCGCTCTGCGCCAAGTGCGACGATTATGCCGCGGCCTGGGCGCCTACGGCCAAGCGTATCTGGGAGGAAAAGGCGCGCTTTAAACCCAAGACCCAGTATTACAGGGACATGGTAAAGGAGAAGAAGGATGAAAATTGAAACGGTCACGCTTTCAAACGGCGTGGAAATGCCCGTGATCGGGCTTGGCGTCTATAAATCCGGCGAGCAAACGTACGACGCGGTGCGCCGTGCGCTGGAGCTTGGCTACCGCATGATCGACACGGCCGCGTTTTACGGCAATGAGGCCGATGTCGGCCGCGCCGTGCGCGACAGCGGCATTCCCCGCGAGGAGATTTTTGTCACCACCAAGCTGTGGAACGACGACCAGCGCGCCGGCGCCCAGCAGGCCGCGTTTGAAAAAAGCCTGCAAAATCTCGACCTTGGCTACATCGACCTTTACCTGGTGCACTGGCCGGTGCCCGGCAAGTATACCGAAACCTGGAAATACATGCAGTCGTTTTACGACAGCGGCAAGGTGCGCGCCATCGGCGTAAGCAACTTTTTGGCGCACCATCTGGAGGATATTTTCCTGCTCGGCGGCGTGACCCCGATGGTCGACCAGTTCGAGTGCCACCCGGCCTGCGCCCGCCCGGCGCTGCGCGGCTACTGCCGCAGCCGTTCCATGGTGCCCGTTGCCTGGAGCCCGCTGGCACGCGGCCGCTATTTTGACGACGAGCGCATCCGTGAAATCGCCGAGCGCCACAAAAAGTCGCCGGCACAGGTCATTCTGCGCTGGGACTACCAGCACGGCGTGGTCACCATCCCGAAAACGGTCAACCCTGAACGTATGGCGGAAAATGCCGACATTTTCGACTTCTCCCTTACGGACGACGAAATGGCGCTGCTCGACTGGATGGACAAAAACGACATGCACGGCGACCCCGACAACTTCGATTTTTAAATCGCAGGGCTGCCTCATAAACAGCGGCGGCCTGCCCGGTAGTAAATGCTTGTAAAGGGGAACGGCTCGTTTTGGTGCAGGCGTGCATGGCAAAGCGCAATGATTTCGCAGCGGCTTGCCCGGTAGTAAATGCTCGTAAAGGGCAGCGGCTCGTTTTGGTGCAAGGGATGCTTTGGAAAACCGAAACTGCAGTTGGCCCGGTAGTCAGTATTTATAAAGGGAAGCGGCCTGTTTTGGCGCAAGCGTGCATGGCAAAGCGCAATGATCTCGCGGCGGCTTGCTCCCGGCATCGTTGCCGCAGATTTGAATATGAATAAAACAAACAGCCTTCCATTCAGGGAGGCTTTGTTTATACGACGCTCTGCTTTCTCTTTAGAAAGGTCTTGTATTATTTTTCATATATAACATGTCTGCTCTGCGGATAAGCGAGCAATGCTCGCCTGCAGGAATCTGCGCAGGCAAAAAGGATGGTAAGAAAATGGAGCCAAAAATCTACGACCGCCGTGCCATCTGCGCCCTGCTTGACGCACATGGCATCGCCTACACGCTGGTGGAACACCCGCGCGTTTACACTTCGGCCCAGGGCGACGCGCTGGCGCTCCCCTTTGCCCGGTCGGTCGCGAAAAATCTGTTTATGTGCAGTGAAAAGAAAACAGCCTATTTCCTGTTTTCTCTTCGCGCCCACGGCCGGGCAGACTTAAAAGCGCTGGCGGCGGCCGTGGGGGAAAAGCGGCTGCGCTTTGCCACGGAAGACGACCTTTTCACCCTTTTGCACCTGGAAAAGGGCGCGGTCACACCGCTCGGCGTGCTGAATGATGCCGGCGGGCGCGTTGCGGTTTATCTGGATGCTTCGTTTGCCGGGCAAAGCATTGCCGTGCACCCAAACGACAACGGCGCAACGCTCTGCCTGGCGACAAACGACCTGGCGTCGGTCCTGCAAAATGCCGGCCACCGCGTCTGTTTTCTGCCGCCGCTGCATGAATGCCTGCCGGCCGCACCCCAAAACGGCGCGCCGCCCGCATGAAGATGACAAGGAAACCACGCCGAATCGTAAAGTCGATTACTTTACAAATCATCTGAAACGCTCGCACGGTTTTTTGTGCGGGCTGATTTTTTTGCCGGCCGAATGCAGCGCAGGCTTTTTGACTGTTTGTGCTGTTTTGGCTGTATATTTGCCTTGTTTTACACTTGTTTTTGAATAACGCTTTGCTGCGCAAGCCCGATTTCGGACTGCGCATTTTTAAAACGCACAAATTGTAAAGCTGATTACCTTTACAAATGTAAAGCGCACAGATTTACAAAATACGATGATTTTAGGTAACATATAACCTAAAGCGAGGCTGCGCTTTTTCACCGTATCCGTTTTTGCAGGCGTGGGTGGTTTTTGAAATCCGCTGCACTTTTTTGGAAATACCGCTATGCGCTTGCGTGGCCACAGGTGATTCTGTATAATAGAGTTGCGGCATTGTCGCGAAACGGAGGAAATTTTATGTCTATACAAATTGCAAATCTGGAAAATGAAGAAAGAAAAATCACGGCCAGTCTCGGCTGCCTGCATGTGCTGGAATATGCGCGCGACTGCAGTGTGTCGCCCTGGAACGCGGCGGACCAGTACTTTATGGCCAAAATGGGGGTGCGCCGCCGCCAGATCATGGCGCAGCTGGACGGCTCGGTCGGCGTAGTGACACAGGCCGGCGCCATGCAGTGGACGGC
>URDW01000061.1 GCA_900546735.1 uncultured Oscillospiraceae bacterium | reverse complement strand
TCTCAGCGTGTCGGGCTGTATATTTTATTGCCGTTATACCTTTTTCGACACGCTGGGGCGGCTTATGGCCGCTCGTTGTTGTTTTTTCATTGCGTTGCTGCAGCCAAACAGGCCGCTATACTTTACAGAGAATTCTTACCGGGCGAGCCGCCGCTGTTTACAGCGTATTCCTGCGATTAAAAATTTCTGCGTTATAAAATCACTTCCATGGTGGTGCGCTGGGGGTGCAGGCCGCAGCTTTCGTAAAAGCGCCGGGCGCTGTCGTTCAGGCTCCACACGTTCAGGGTCAGGTTGTAAAAGCCGTTTTCCTTGGCAAAGGTTTTCACATGTTCAAAAAGCGCGCGGCCGATGTGCTGCCCGCGGCAGTTTTCGTCTACGCACAGGTCGTCTATGTACAGGGTGCGCATGGCGTGCATCAGCGTGCTTTCCGGCGTGTTTTGGCACACGCAAAAGGCGTAGCCCTTTACATCGCCGCCGGTGTCCTCGGCCACAAAGATCGGGCGCGTCTCGTCTTTTAAAATCGCGGCCAGCTCTTCGTTCGTGTATTTTTCGCCAAGCTTAAACAGGTCGGGCCGGCCCTCGTGGTGGATCTTGTTCACCTGTTTCAGCAGGCGGTGCAGGGCCGGCATGTCGGCCTCAGTCGCTTTGCGGATCTTCATATTGCGCATCCTTTCGTTTTGCTTTACAGGTATAGTATACACCGTTTCGGCCGTTTTGTCACCATGTGCAAAATTGTGCAAGGCTGTGAAAGCGGATGAAAAGCAAGCGGTCATGCGCATTTTCGCCAATGCCGCGCTGCGGAAAAAAAGCCGGCGCCCGGGCGGCATGGACCGCCTGTAAAGGCACCGGCTTTACGAATGAGCCGGAAGATTTTTGTTGGCTGTTTTTTTAAATGCAGAAGCGGTGGCTGCCGATCACGCGGATCACCTGGCGCGAGTGCATAAAACGGTCGTTCGTTTTGTTTGGGTTATAGTAATAGATGGCGCCGCCGGTCGGGTCCCAGCCGTTGACGGCGTCGCGCGCCGCGCGTTTGGCGCTTTCGGCCACCGGCTGCGACCAGTTGCTGTCGTACACGCAGGAAAAGGCGCCGTTCTGGTACACCACGCCGCTGATGCTGTCGGGGAAAGACGGGTGCTTTACACGGTTGAGCACCACGGCGCCCACGGCCACCTGCCCCTCGTAGCTTTCGCCGCGCGCCTCGGCCGAGATGACTTTGGCCAAAAGCTCTATGTCGGCGTTCGAGTACTGGCTGTTGCCGCCGGAGCTGCCCCCGCCGGAAAGGCCAAGGTACAGCAGCGTCTGGCTGCCGGCAATGCCGTCGGCCGTAATGCCCACGCTTTTCTGGAACGCGGTCACGGCCTGCTTGGTCTGGCTGCCGTAAATGCTGTCGATCGAACCTTTATAAAAGCCCAGCTCGGCCAGCTTTTGCTGGATCTTTTTGACCTCGCTGCCGGTGGAGCCCATTTTGGAGAGGGCATAGGCCGACTCCTGCCGGTCCTGCGTATAACCGGCCAGCCAGATGCCGGCCGGCACCAGCAGGGCGATCGCCACGAGCACGGCGACGGCCTGCTTTGCAAACAATTTTAAAATGTCGAGTTCTTTCATATTTTCACCTGATCCTTTTTACGCCCGGCGGTCACAGTAGCGTCAGCAGCATGGCGGTAATGCTGATGCCTGCGCCCATTCCCAGGGCGATCTGTACGGCGTCGCGCAGGCGCTCTTTTTTGGTGCGCCGAAACGGCGGCAGCGCGGACGCCTCGTCCGAAACGGCGCGCGCTTGCTGCGTCAGCTTGCGGCGGCTGTCGTTTTCATGTTCGGGCGACACGAAAAAAATGATTTTTTCAAAGTAGGGGTTTTCCGGGTTCGTGACTTCCAACACATGTTTGTTCGTTCCTCTGAGCATGGCGCCATTCCTTTCATTTGAACTTTGTTTTTAGTATGGGACAAACGGTAAAATTTATACGGTCTGCGCGGCGCGGAAAAAAATTGAAATTTTGGCACAAATCCAGGAAAAAAAGACTTGACAAGCCGTTTGTTTTACTGTGTGTATATTTCTCTTTGCAGCCAAAAAGCTGCGGAAAACACTGTGGAAAATGTTGAAAACTTTGTGAAAAGCGCTCCAAAAAGGCATCTTCAGGCTGTTGAAAAGTCCTTTCACGCGTAAAAGCGGTCTGATTTTCCGCACTTTACACATAGTTTTCAACAATTTTGCTTTTTACTGTTTGGCAAAATCTTTTTGGTGAAATTGCTGATTTTGCCCTTTTCGGCTTGACAGAAATATGTTAAAATAAGTCGAGAAAAGAAAGGGGATTTTGTCCGATTGACCTATTCGGTTTCCGGCGGTCTGGTGGCGGTCCGCGGCGTTTCGTGCCTGGATCTCGGCCGCACGCTCGACGGCGGCCAGGCGTTTCGCTGGCGTGAAACGAACGGCGTCTGGGCCGGCGCAAGCGGCGCCCACCGCCTGCGTGTGTGGCAGCAGGGGGACGCTTATTATTTCGACTGTTCGCTGCACGACTTTGAAAATATCTGGTTTTCCTATTTTGACCTGGGGCGCGACTGGGACGAAGTGTGCGCCCAGATCGGGCAGGACAGGCGCGTGCGCGAGGCCATGCGCGAATACGGCGGCATCCGCATCCTGCGCCAGGAAGCGTTTGAAACGCTTTTTTCCTTTATCCTCAGCCAGCAGAACAACATTGCGCGCATCCGCCTGATCCTCGAAAACATCTGCCGCGCCTGCGGCGACGACCTCGGCGGGGGCATTTACGGCTTTCCGCCCATAGAACGGCTGGCACGGCTGACCCAGGCAGACCTGCGTGCCCTTGGCTGCGGTTTTCGGGCAAAGTACCTGGAGCGCCTTTGCGCGGCGCAGGCAAGCGGAGAACTGCATTTGGAGGAAATTGCCGCGCTGGATGAAGAGGAAGCCCGCCGCCGGCTGATGCAGCTTTACGGCGTGGGGCAGAAGGTGGCCGACTGCACGCTGCTGTTCGGCTTTGGATTTTTAAATGTGTTGCCGCAGGATGTGTGGATGAAGCGCGTGCTGCGGCTTTACCCGAACGGGCTGCCCGAATGCTTTAACGGGTATGCCGGCGCGGCGCAGCAGTATCTGTTTTACTGGGCGCGCCGCCATCTTGCAAAAGGGGGAGATCGGCTTGCGTAAGCTGTTTGTGGAAAAGGTTTTGTCTGACCGTTTGGTGCTGGATGGCGCGCAGTCGGCGCATCTGGCCGGCAGCCTGCGCATGCGTGCGGGCGACATGGTCACGGTCTGCGATGGCAGCGGCACCGACTACGGCTGCCGCATCGTGTCGGTCTCGCCGGCCGTGGAGCTGGAGGTCTGCTACCGCCAGGCAAGCGGCAGTGAGCCGCCTGTAAAGCTTTTCATTTACCAGGCCGTGCCGAAGGGCGACAAGCTGGCCACGGTCGTGCGCATGTGCACAGAGCTTGGCGCTTCCTGCTTCGTGCCGGTGCTTTCTGCGCGCTGCGTCAGCCGGCCGGATGCAAAAAGCGCCGCCAAAAAGGCAGAGCGCCTGCAGAAGGTCGCGCTGGAGGCCGCCCAGCAGAGCGGCCGCGGCATCGTGCCGCAGGTAGAGCCCTTTACACCGTTTGAAACGGCTGTGCGCGCCTGCACGGCAGACAAAAAAATCATTTTTTACGAGGGCGGCGGCGCCGGGCTCGGTGCGCTGCTCGGCGGCCGTTTGGAAAGCTGCGCCGTGCTGATCGGGCCGGAGGGCGGCTTTGCGCCCGAGGAGGTCGAGCTGGCCGAAAGCTGCGGCTTTTTGCGCGCAACGCTTGGCCCGCGCATTTTGCGCACCGAAACGGCGCCGGTGTGCGCCGCAAGCGTGGTCATGCACCTGACCGGCGGCATGGAGGCTTCGCCGTGACGCGTGAGGAGAAGAGGATCGGCCGGCGCATCATAAAAGGCGGTCAATGACCGTCCCTGCGGGCCAAAGAATACTGCGGCGAACCCGTTTTCGGCAAAGGTGCTGTTTCCTGCCTTTGCCTTTCTTGTTATTTTATTAATTTTTATGGATTGCGGTTGCAATATTTGTCGTAATCTTTTATAATTAGCCATATATTGTTGAATCCAGGGAGTGACGTTGTGGCCAAGGACGCATACGATATCGACAAGATCCTTTCCGAAATACATCAGCGCCAGGCGCGCGAAGGCCGCCGTGAAATGCCGGGTGAAAAACAGGCCGAACCGGTCAAAAAGGCCGAACCGGTCAAAAAGGCCGAACCGGTCAAAAAAGCCGAGCCGGTGCAAAAAGCGGAGCCGGTCAAAAAGGCCGAACCGGCCGCACCGAAGGCGGCGGAAAATACCGTAAAAAAAGCGGCGCAAAAGTCTGCGCCCGCTGTAAATCATGAACAGCCCAAAAAGGCGCCTGCCAATGCCGACGTGCAAAACGAACTGCGCGCCCGTGCCGAGGCAGAAAAAGAAGCGCGCCGCCGCGCGCGCAGCCACACGGCGCACGACAGCGGCCGTACCCCGCAGGAAAAGGCGCAGCAGGCCCGCGACATGGCCGAAAAGCAGGCGGCCAGCCAGCAGCAGATGGCTGACCAGCGCCGGCTGGAACAGCGCCGCGCGGCGGCCGAGCGGGAACGTGCCGCCGCCATTGCCCGCGCCGACAAGGCGCAGGCCCAGCGCAACCTGTATGTGGCCAGCTATGCGGCCGGCGAGGACGGCATCGACATTTCCGCATTTGCCGAAGAACCGGCGCCGAAAAAGAAAATGCCGAAAAAGAAGAAAAGAAAAATCATCATTTCGGTCGTCTGCGTCTTTCTGGCCATGGTCATTGCGGCCGGCGGCGCCGGCTGGTGGTATGTGGACGGCATGCTGGGCCGCATGAGCGACGCAGAGTCGCCGACGCGTGCCGAAACGGTCGAAGAGTACACCGGCATGGACGGCCCGGCTGTAGAGACGAATTTTGACAACGTCATCTATGAGGACGGCGACGTGTCCACCCTGAAAGACATGATCAAAAGCTGGTACTTAAACGGCGAACCGGTCAGCTCTTCACACGTTCTGAACGTGCTGCTCGTGGGCGAGGATACGGCCGGCGATCTGGACAGTGACACGCGCGCTGACTCCGCCATCCTCTGCAGCGTCAATGTGGACACGCAGAAGATCTACCTGACCTCCATCCTGCGCGACTCCTACGGTTACTGGATCAGCGAGGACAGCACGGACGGCGAGGGCGAGTACGGCAAGATCAACGGCGCTTCCGCAAGCGGCGGCATCGGCCAGTATATCGACACGGTCGAAAAGCTCTATAAGATCAATATCGACAACTATGTGCTCGTCAACTTCAGCTCGTTCCCCGAGATCATCGACCGCCTCGGCGGCGTTACGATCAACATGAGCCGCGCCGAGGTGCAGGAGATCAACAACAACCCCAAACGCTACAATTACCCCGAAACGATCGAGGCGGACGGCGAGTATACATACGATGAGACCGACGGCCGCTACACCGCGCCGGTCCAGCTGACCGGCGAACAGGCGCTGGCCTACTGCCGCATCCGTAAGATCGACGGCGACGACGCGCGCGCCGACCGCCAGAAAAAGGTGCTCACCGCCGTGTTCAACGACCTGGAGTCCTCTACCATCACCACCATGCTCTCGACCGTCAACACGTTTTCCAACTATGTGCGCACCGGCTATTCCAGCCGCGAGATCCTGCAGATCGGCCGTTACGCGCTTAAGAACGGCTGGCTCAACTACACCATGGAATCCGACACGGTCCCGTGTGAGGAGTGCCGCGAGGGCGGCGAGTGGTACAGCAACTGGATCTGGAAGGTCGACTACCCGAAGGACGCCTATGAGCTGCAGATGAAGCTTTACGGCAAGTCGAACATCGTCCTGGCTGAGGACCGCCCCGATTTTAAGGAACTCTACTATTAATTTGCCTATCCCATAGCATACGGAAAAACACCGCCTGCGGCTTTGGCTGCGGCGGTGTTTTTCCGTTTTCAGAACTTATATGCCTTTTGCACACGGGCGGCATTGCTTTTAAAATGGCTATATTTCAGCGCCGCGCGCACCGGCGTTTTGTGCTTGCGGGAACGCTTTGCGCTATATAAAGCAGGGGCGCTTTTGGGTTTGCAGGGGCAAAAAGATTGCCCGGCAGCAATGCCGGGCAGTCTGCTGTTTTTGGGTCAGTCTAAAAAGCCGCGCAGGCGCAGGTATACCTCGATCAGCTTTGCCGTGTCCTGCGGCCCCAGCTTGGAAACGTCGATGTTCAGGTCGTAGCCGTCGCCGGTGCCCCATTTCTGGCTGGAGAAAAAGTTGTGGTACTGGGCGCGGCGCTTGTCGATCTTCTGGATCTTTTCGCGGCAGCCTTTTTCAGCCATGCCGTACACCTGCACGGCGCGGCGCACGCGGCTTTCCATGTCGGCGTGCAGAAACACGCGCACCAGATCGGGCCGCCCCTCCAAAACGTAGTCGGCACAGCGGCCGATGATGATGCAGCTGCCCTCGGCGGCCGCGGCGGTGCGGATGGCGTTGGCCGTGGCCTGGAACACGCGCTCGTCCATCGGCATCTGGCTGGAAAACGCCATCGAAAGCCCCTCGGTCGAGGCGGCGTACAGGAAGCTGTTGATCGGTTTTTCGTCGTAGTGGTCAAAGATGGACGGGTCCAGCCCGTCCTCGGCCGCCATGTGCGCCAACGCTTTTTTGTCGTAATATTTGGCGCCGGTCGCAACCGAGAGCAGCGCGCTTGTTTCGCGTGCGCCGCAGCCGTACTGGCGGCTGATGGAAAGTACAAATTTTTTCATAGGTCAAGCCTCCTTCTGCTTGTCGGGCCTTTTGTCTTTGTTAAACAGCACCAGGGCGGCCAGAACCGGCACCAGCACGCCGCAGGCCACCCAGACGGCGCGCCCGTCCAGCACGCGGCAGGCCAGCGCGCTGACCACGGCGCCGCCCAAAAACGCGGCAATGACCACCAGGTAGTCCAGGCTTTTGCGCATGGCGGCGCGCTCCTTCGTTTTGACCCACTGCATAAAGTGCAGCGCGGTCTGGCGCAGGTTGTTGGTGCAAAACGTGGTGGCCAGCATCACGTCGTTGTGCTTGCGAAACGTGTTGTACTGCATGGCGCAGATGAACGAGACCAGCACGTTCGGCACGATGTGGGGCACGCTTTGCGGCATAAAGCCGATCGCACCCAGCAAAACGATCTCGAGCGCGATGAACACCGTTTCCCACCGGGTGCGGGTGTAGCGGCCCAGCAGCCTGGGCGAAAACACCGTGATCGCAATGCCGATGAAGTAGGCGATGATCGGCGCCACATAGCGCGCCGCGCCCGAAAAGTCCCTTTGCGCCAGGTCTATGCCCAGCATCGCCACGTTGCCGGTCTGCGCGTTGCAGAACACGCCGCCTTTCGTCAGGTAGGTGTAGGCCTCTAAAAAGCCGCTGACAAAGCCCAGCGTGGTGCACACATAGGTGCTTTCGCGCAGCGGCACGTTTTTTGCTTTGAAGTAGCGCATAAAAGTTCTCCTTTTCCCTTATCTGCGCACTATTGTAGCAAAAAATGCACCGGCTTTCAATGCTGTGCGGGATTTGGGGCAAAAAGCACAAAATTCCCCTACACTAACTATAGCACATTTTTTTGCAGAAGAAAAGGCTTTTTTGAAAACACGCCTTTCGGCAGCGCAAAGCCCTTTTTCCGCACCGGCAGCGGTTGAAATTTTGCCCCTGTTTATCACACGCCGCGGCAGATGAAAATTTTTTCGCCGGCCTATGGGAAAAGACTGCGTTTTGTGTTAAAATAGACGTATGTTAGACGTTTGTTTAAAAAAATGCACGCGTTCATTTTGGCGCGGGGTCGTTGGTGCGGTCCAAAAGGTAGTCGGTGCTCACGCCGTAAAAATCGGCCAGCTGCACCACCGCCTCGGCCGTCAGGGCGATCACGCCCGTCTCGTACTGGGAGTAGGTGTTTTGCGACACATGCAGCACGGCTGCCACATCCTTTTGTTTTAAATCGCGGTCCTCGCGGGCACTCTTTAAATTTTTAAACATCATCTTCCTCACCGCATTTATTATGCGTTATCTGGATTCCAGATATTGACTTTTATCTGTAATTCAGATAAAATTGAGGCGTAAGGGATAGAAAAGAGGCTGTTTATGAAGAATTTTGTCGTTTGTATCGCCGTTTTTGCGGCCTTTGCCGCCGTGTCTTGCGGCGTGCAGCCTGCGCAGGCTGTCGCTTTGGCGCCGCAGGGGCAGACCTCGTACAGCGCTGCGGCAGATGTGCGCCCCTGCCGCCGGGTGCTGCGCGCAAAGGGCGGCCGCCGCACGGTGCGGCGTGTGCTGCGCCGTTTTCTGCCCCGCATGAAGCGCGCCGGGAAAAACGTGCGCTTTTTTGTGCGCCCGGCACATGGTTCAAAGGGGCGCTATTTCATGTACTGCTGCGTTACGCCTGAGCGGGATGGGTGCAGCATGCACGGCGGTTTATTTTAAAACCGTTTTGCACGCGCGCCGCGCTTCTTTTTTGCAGAAAAATGCGTGCGCAAAATAAAAAACAGCGCCGCAGCGCTGTTGACAAAGGGGCACAGTTGTGCTAACATAAAGGCGGATAAGGAGCTTACCTGTAGACGGTCAGCCCCGGAAATGACTAAAGATTAGTCGCTTGTTTTCTCAGGACGAGGCGGCTAATCTTTTTTTATTGCAAGTATGTAGCCGGTGGCTGCAAATAAAATAATTGCGAGGATCACCAAAAACTCCATAGGCAACGCCCCCTTTCAGGGGCAAGACTTGACCGCCTACCGTTTTACGGCAGTTTTCCTTATCCGTTAAGAATTATACAAAAAGCGCGCCGCTGTGTCAACGCGGTGTGCGCAAAAAAACAGCGCCGCAGCGCTGTTGACAAAGGGGCACAGGTGTGCTAACATAAAGACGGATAAGGAGCTTACCTGTAGACGGTTTGTCCCTTAACTTTGGTTGAAAATAACCGCTCGTTTTGTCAGGACGGGGCGGTTATTTTTTTATGCTTACTATGTAGCCGGTGGCCACAATCAGAATAATGACGATAAAAGTCAAATACTCCATTCGCATCACCCCCTGTCTTGAAAAAGTCAGAGGGCAGCACCCTCTGCAAAGAGGGGCAAACCGCCTACCGTTTTACGGCAGTTTTCCTTATCCGTTAAGGATTATACAAAAAGCGCGCCGCTGTGTCAACGCGGCGGTGCATTCTTTTGTAAAACGGCTGCTTTTCGGCGGCCTGCCGTGCGTTTGCGCTGCGGCAAACGGGCGCAGAACCGGTGCTTTGCGGCGAACCGTGTGGAAATTTGTCGATGAAATTATATTGCAATACAAGGTAAATAATGATAGAATTTAAGAGAAAAGAGGTGATACATGGCAGGAGCATTTTAAAACAGATGTGCGCACACGCAAGGAACAAAACAGATCTGCACGAATTTTTTTTACCCGGATGCTAAAGTACAGTAGAGTATATTGCTCAAGCAATACAGTTCTAATAAAACCAGGGATTTATCACTACAATAAGAATTGTAGTAGGTTAGAGAGGTGTATTTTGCTTGCGTATAGAAGAGTATGTAGCGGTTCGGATAAAAGAATTGTGCACGAAACACAAGGTCTCCAAATATCGCCTTGCACAGCTGACGGGCATGTCGCAGACGGCGGTCGGAAACATCATGAAATTAAAAAGCATCCCCACCATCCCGACTCTGGAAAGGATCTGCGATGCGTTCGGCATTACGCTGGCACAGTTTTTTGCCGGCGAAGGCGCACGGCCGGACCTGACACAGGTGCAAAGCGAAATTCTGGAAACGTGGGACAAGCTCAACTGCGAGGAACGCCGGATCCTTTTGCAGTTTGTTCGCAGTCTCGGAAAAAAGTAAAAACGTCCGGCGCAGTCATTTTATGGATGACGATCACGAAAACCGGAAAGTCGGTTATGAAAAAACGAAAATAAACAGGAAAATAAAAAAGCGCGCGCTTTTTCGGGTGTGAATAAGCGCAGCGGTCTTGGAAAGGGGAAGTCAAATGAACAAGCGCAGCAAGGAATTTAAAGAGCTGGTCTATGATCTCGTCAACGGTGCCTTGGATCTGGAGGAATACCCGGTCGAAGAGAGCAAATATGTTAAAAATGAATATGAAGAGGACAGCCTTTGCGCCAAGCTTTACAGCGACATGCGCGACGCGTACGACCGTGTGTGCGCGCGCCTGGGCAAACCCGGTGCGGAGGACCGCGACCTGGACATCATGGTCGACAGCCTGCTGAAGATCGACCGCTATACCAGCATGAAGATGTATGAATACGGCTGGCACTTTGCTACCCAAAACGAGGAAAGCGGCGAAGATGCGCCGGCGCAGGAACAGCTGGCCGAGTAAACCGAACGGAAATTTTCAGTATATAAAAATAAAAGCGGCAGCGTTGGCTGCCGCTTTTTGATTTTTGGGAGGGGGGGTACGGCCGCCGCTTCTAAAACACGGACCGCGCCCGTGTTTTGCCGTTTCGCGTGCCTTTCGGTCTGTTTGTGCAGGTGCAAAGCGCGGAAAACGCCGGGTGCAAAAGGTGCGTGTCCCGGCGTTTTCCTTTATAAAGATGTAAGGGATTTTGGCAATGGCTGTGTGCGGCCGCGTCCGGCGGTTTTGCCCATCTGCAAAACGTGCATTTCCCGGCCGCGTCCGGTTCAAAAAACCGTTCTATATACTATATCCCTTTTTCCGGCCGTTTTGTGACAAAAAATTTGAAAATTTTTAAAAATTTTTTTCTGCGGCCCGCCTTTTGCCGGCGCACCCGGCGGAGGAAAGGCCTTTCTATAAATATAGATGCCAAAAAGGCGCGTTTTGTGACAAGCATTTTTTATTTTTTTGCTTTGTGCAAAATAAGCAGGACGCGCTGCAAAAATATATTGCAAAAAAGAGGGCGTTTTGCAAATACAAAGCGCCCTCTTAACCGTATTTTATTTGTTGAAAAACGTCATGAAGGCTTTGTAGGCCATGTAAACGTCGATTTTGGAGACGATCTCGTACGGCGCGTGCATCGAAAGCACCGGCACGCCCACGTCGATCACGTCCACATCGAGCGCGGCAATGTACATCGCCACGGTACCGCCGCCGCCGCCGTCTACCTTGCCCAGCTCGCCGCTTTGCCACAGCACGCCGTTTTTGTCCATCATGTCCTTCACAAACGCCACGAATTCGGCCGAAGCGTCGCTGGTGGAGCTCTTGCCGCGCGCGCCGGTGTACTTTGTGACCACCACGCCGCGGTTCAGGTAAGAGGCGTTGTTCTTTTCAAACGCGCCGGCCCAGGTCGGGTCAAACGCCGCGTTCACGTCGGCCGACAGGCACTTGGAATGCCGCAGCACATCGCGGCCGTCAAAGCCCTCCAGCCTGGCCAGGTCCTCCACAAAGTAGCGGAAGTAGGCGCTGTTCAGGCCGGTGTTGCCGTCAGAGCCGATCTCTTCCTTGTCGGTCAAAACGGTGATGCAGGTGTATTCGGGCACGTCGGTCGCCAAGATCGCCTGCATGGCAGGGTAGGCGCACACGCGGTCGTCGTGGCCGTAGCCGCCGATCATGGAGCGGTCAAAGCCGATGTCGTCCACCGTGTAGGCCGGCACCAGCTCCAGCTCGGCCGCCAGGAAGTCGCGCTCGGTCACGCCGTATTTTTCAAACAGAATGTTCAAAAGGTTCAGCTTGACTTTTTCGGAAACGTCGTCGCCTTTGAACGGGCGCGAGCCGATCAGCACGTTCAGCTCCTCGCCGGCGATCAGGTCGCCGGCCTTTCTCTGGTAC
>URDW01000060.1 GCA_900546735.1 uncultured Oscillospiraceae bacterium | reverse complement strand
CGCCTCCACAACGCTGCCGGTCATCGGCATTCCCTGCAAAAGTTCCTGCTTTGACGGCATGGATGCGCTTTTGTCTACCGTTATGATGCCGCCGGGCATCCCGGTCGCGTCCGTAGGTGTGAATGCCGCCAAGAATGCTGCGCTCTACGCTGCAGAGATCCTTGCCGTCACGGACGATGCTCTTGCGCAGAAGCTCAGCGATATGCGCGTAGAAATGGCAGAGACCGTTTTGCAAAAAGACGCTGCACTGCAGCAAACTGTGGATGAAATTTAAGGAGGCGCTGTTATGGAGAAAAGTTATAGTGAAAGTTACGCCAGTGCCGGCGTAGATATTACGGCCGGTTACGAGGCGGTCGAACGCATGAAATCTCATGTCAGCCGCACGCGTATTCCGGGTGTGCTGTCTGACATCGGCGGTTTCGGCGCCCTTTTCGGGCTCGATACGGCTGCGTACCGCGAACCGGTGCTTGTGTCGGGTACGGACGGCGTCGGCACGAAGCTGAAAGTGGCCTTTCTGCTTGGTAAACACGACACGATCGGCATTGACTGTGTGGCCATGTGTGTAAACGACATTGCCTGTGCCGGTGCAAAGCCGCTCTTTTTCCTGGATTACATTGCCTGCGGTAAAAATGATCCGGCCGTGATCGAGCAAATAGTTAAGGGCGTTGCCGACGGCTGTGTCCAGGCCGGCTGTGCGCTTGTCGGCGGTGAGACGGCGGAGCATCCCGGTATGATGCCGGCAGAGGAATATGACCTGGCTGGTTTCTCCGTCGGTATTGCAGAAAAAAGCGATCTGATCGACGCTTCGGCACTGCAGCCCGGCGACGTGCTGATCGGTGTTCGTTCGAGCGGTGTACATTCCAACGGTTTTTCGCTGATTCGTAAGGTGTTCCAAATCGATCAGAACGCAGAAATCGTAAACAAAGTGTACCCCGAGCTCGGCGCGCCGCTCGGCGAAGTGCTGCTGGCGCCTACACGCATTTATGTAAAACCGCTGTTTGCCCTTATGGAGGCGGTTTCTGTGCACGCGGTTTCGCATATCACCGGCGGCGGTTTTTACGAAAACGTGCCGCGCATGCTGAAGCCCGGCTGCCGCGCCGTGATCGAAAAGGCAAAGCTTTTCCGCCTGCCGATCTTTGATGTGATCCAAAAAGAGGGCAATATTTCGGAGCATGACATGTATAACACGTTCAACATGGGCACGGGTCTGATCGTTGCTGTTCCTGAGGCAGATGCAGACCGCGCTGTGCAGGTCCTGCAGGAAGCCGGCGAAGAGGCGGCCGTGATCGGCGCCGTCACTGCCGGGGAAGCCGGTGTGGAACTATGCTGAACATTGCAGTTTTCGTCTCGGGCGGCGGCACCAACCTGCAGGCGCTGATCGACGCCCAGGCGCGCGGTGAGATCAAAAATGGGCGCATCACCTTTGTGCTGGCCAGTAATGATCAGGCTTATGCGCTGGAACGCGCTAAACGCGCCGGGATCGAAGCGGCTGTCGTTTCGCGCAAGGCATACGCCACCAAAGAGGCGTATGACCGTGCTGTGCTCGATGCGCTGGAGGGGCGTGACATCGGCCTGATCGTTTTGGCAGGGTTTCTTTCGATCCTCGGCACAGACGTGATCCGCCGGTATGAAAATAAAATCATCAATGTGCACCCAAGCCTGATCCCGCTGTTTTGCGGCGACGGCTTTTACGGCAAGCGCGTGCACCGCGCCGTGCTCGACAGCGGTATGAAGGTGACCGGCGCCACGGTGCACTTTGTAAACGAGATCACAGACGGCGGCGCCATCATTCTGCAAAAGGCAGTGCCCATTGAACCGGGCGACACGGAGGATATTTTGCAGTACCGCGTCATGCGCCTGGCCGAGTGGGAGATTTTGCCCAAGGCCGTCAGCCTGTTTTGTGAGGGGCATATCCGTATAGAAGACGGGCGGCGCACCACGATTCTTTGAAGAGAAAGGAAATGACTGTGAAAATACATAATATATCTGCACTGCTTTCTGAAAATTCTTATCCCGGCCGCGGCATCATTCTGGGCCAGAGTGCCGATGCACGCTTCGGGGTGATCGCGTACTTCATCATGGGGCGCAGCGAAAACAGCCGCAACCGTGTTTTTGAAGAGAACGAACGCGGCGGCATCCGCACCAAAGCGTTTGACGAAAGCAAAATGACTGACCCCAGCCTGATCATTTACAACCCGGTGCTGGTTTACGGGGAACGCACCATCGTTACAAACGGCGACCAGACCGACACGGTCTATGCGGCGTTCCAGCAGGGCAAAACCTTTGAGGAAGCGCTGCGCACCCGCAAATTTGAACCGGATGCACCGAACTACACGCCGCGTATCTCCGGTCTGCTTGAAAAAGACGGCGCTTACAGGCTGTCGGTTCTGAAATCGGCCGACGGTGACGCGTCTGTCTGCGAGCGCTTTTTCTTTGAATACGACGCGCCGCGTGCCGGTGTGGGTCATTTTGTGCATACTTATATTGGTGACGGCGCGCCGCTGCCGAGCTTTGCCGGTGAACCGGTCTGCGTGCAGATCGCCGGCGACATCGAGGATTTTACCGCCAATATCTGGACTGCACTCAACAAAGACAACAAAGTTTCTCTCTTTACCCGTTTTGTCGATCTTAAGACCGGCGAGGCACAGAGCAGGATCGTCAATAAAAATCAGTAACGGTGCAAAGGGCAGATCCTGCCCTTTGCCTGTCTTTTTAAGGAGAACGTTTTATGAAAGTTTTAGTCGTCGGCGGGGGCGGCCGTGAACATGCCCTGATTCGGAAAATCAAGGAAAGCAGCCGTGTGGATCAAATCTACTGTGCACCCGGCAACGGCGGCATCTCTTACGATGCCACCTGCTGCAATGTGGCCGCGACCGATATCCCGGGCATGGTCGCTCTGGCACAGGAACTGCAGCCCGATCTGGTCGTGGTTGCGCCGGATGACCCGCTGGTGCTCGGCATGGTCGATGCGCTGAATGAAAAGGGCTTTAAAACCTTCGGCCCGCGCGCCAATGCTGCTATTATTGAGGGCAGCAAGGTGTTTTCTAAAAATCTGATGCAAAAATACGGCATTCCGACGGCCGGCTATGCTGTGTTTGACGATCCGCACGCAGCGCTCGATCATATCCGCAGGCAGAATACGTTTCCGGCTGTTATCAAAGCAGACGGCCTTGCGCTGGGCAAGGGCGTGATCCTGGCCGAAACCATGGAAGAAGCTGAGGCGGGCCTGCATTCCATCATGGAGGATAAGATCTTCGGCGAATCCGGCAACCATGTGGTCGTGGAGGAGTTCTTGACCGGGCCGGAAGTCAGCGTGCTGGCGTTTACAGACGGCAAGTGCGTGCGCCCCATGGTTTCTTCCATGGACCATAAGCGCGCGCTGGACGGCGACCGCGGCCTGAACACGGGCGGCATGGGCACCGTCAGCCCTAATCCGTATTATACGGACGACGTTGCTAAACAGTGTATGGATGAAATTTTTCTGCCGACTATTAATGCAATGAATGCGGAAGGGCGCCCGTTTAAAGGCTGTCTCTATTTCGGACTTATGCTTACGCCAAAGGGACCGAAAGTTATTGAATATAACTGCCGCTTCGGCGACCCGGAAACACAGGTCGTTTTGCCGCGCCTGAAGACGGATATTATGGATATTTTTGATGCCATTGAAAATGAAACGCTTGCCGACCTTGAGATCGAGTGGAGCGACGAGGCCAGCGCCTGCGTTATCATGGCCTCTGGCGGCTACCCGAAATCTTACCCCAAGGGTCTGGAGATCACGGGTCTGCAAAACGGCCAGCTCGATGGCGTTACCGTTTACCATGCCGGCACCGCGCTGCAGGACGGCCGTTTGGTGACGAGCGGCGGCCGCGTGCTTGGCGTAACGGCTATGGGTACTACGCTGCAGGCTGCGCTGGACAAAGCTTATGCGGCTGTGCTGAAGATCCATTTTGACGGTGCGCATTATCGCCGCGACATCGGGCAGCGTGCGTTGCAGGCCGCTGCCGGCAGCGAAAATGATTGAATTGTGAACAGTCGTTAAACAATTCTTGGACGTTTACAAAAAGTTGTTGACATTTTTACTGGTTGTGATATATTTAGGGTTGTTCTTGCGCAGCTTATAAGCTGTTAATAAATATTTTTCTGTATAATAAATCGAATGAGGGAGTCGTATGGCGCAAATCAAAAAAAGCAAAAAAGGTCTGATCATTGCCATCTGTGCAGTGCTTGTTGTGGCGATCGTGGTCGTTTCCGTCGTGGTCGTGCAGGCGAATTCCGCCAAAACGCAAGTGACGCTGACAGACATTTCAACCGGCAGCATCGATGAGGTGGTCGAGGGCACCGGCACGATTTCGGCCGGTGCGGAAAAAAGCTACAAAACACAGCTTGTAGCCACGGTAAAAGAGGTGCTTGTGCAGGTCGGCGACCATGTGAAAGCGGGCGACGTGCTTGCCACGTTTGACACCTCCGCCCTTGATGAGCAGATCCGTTCGCTGTCTGCATCGTACGATTCGGCCAAGGCTTCTTACGATTCGGCCGTGCAGTCGCAGCAGGCCGCTGAAAAAAATCTTAAGGCAACGGAAAGCCAGATCAGCACCCTGGAGGCGGAAAAGGACCGTTTGGAAAACGCTGTGGCCAACACAGACGTCGGCGCACTTGTGTCCGGCGCGGTGTCCGGTGTCATGGCCGATGTTTCCGACAGCCTTTCCAAGCTGATCTCGGATTCTTCTACCGTGTCGCAGATCCTGTCTGTGGTGTCAGAGGAGCTTGCGAAACAGATCGCTGCCGGCAATACAGACGCGGAGTCGATCACACAGGCCATTGTGCAGGCTGTTCAAAAAGCGCTGCCCGAACTCGGTCTGGATTCCGACGCACTTGCCGACGCAGTCCGTCAGGCGGTAGCAGATGTAGACTGGAACGGCATGGTCCAGCAGGTCACCCAAAGCGATGCTGCGCAGCTCGCGTCCGCTGAGGTGCAGCTGGCTGCGCTGTATGCCCAGAAAGAAATTTACAAGGCGCAGTCGGGCGACACGCTTGTTTCTGCCCAAAAAAGCGTGGTGGATACGGCTGCCTCCGCACTGGAATCGATGCAGGCGCAGGCCGACAGCATGAGCGCCGGCTGGACAGCGGCGTTCGACGGTGTGATCACCGCCTGTGACCTGGTTGCGGGTCAGCAGACCACGCTGATGAGCCAGGGCATTACCCTGCAAAATACCGACAGCCTGACCGTTACGATCTCGCTTGGCAAGTATGACGCGCTGAAAGTCAAAGAGGGCATGCCCGCGTCGGTGAACAACGGCCAGTATGAGGGTGTGGTCAGTTTTGTTTCGCCCACGGCTTCCGGCGGCGATACCTCCGGCCTGCTCGACAGCGTCGGTTCCATGGCCGGTATCAGCGGCCTGTCCAGCCTCGGCGCCTCGGGTGCAGGCGTGGAATGCCAGGTCACCGTCACCAATCCGGACGATGCCCTGATCATCGGGTTTGACACCGACGTCACGATCTCGGTCGGCAACCATGAAAACATTGTCGTTATTCCGATCGAGTCGCTGGTGCTGGAGAAGACGGGCTCTTATGTCTGGGTCTATAATGAAGAGGATTCCACCATCTCTAAGGTTCAGATCACGACCGGCGCCACGTCCGATACGCAGTATGAGGTGACCGACGGTCTGAAAGCCGGCGATAAAATCGTAACGACACCGTCTGCCCTGAATCTTGACGAGGATGAAACGGAAAATATCAAAGTCAAAGTCGTTGACAAGCTCAGCGACGAGGCTTGACGGGAGAGAGCGGCGTGAATTTATCCGAAAGTTTTAAAATCGCGTTAAAATGTATTCGTGCAAACTGGATGCGCTCGCTTCTGACCATGCTCGGCATCATCATCGGCATCAGTTCGGTCATCATGATCATCGGCGCCGGTACAGGCGCAAAGGACTATATTGTCTCCATGATCGAGGACATGGGCTCCAACGCCATTATGATCAGTACGGATACGACCACGGCGCAGGAAAGCGACTACATCACACTGGACGATGTGGATGCCATCAAGTCCAAGGTCAACAATGTAGACGGCTGCTCGCCGATCATGCTGGGCTTCGGCAATGCAACGATCAACGACCAGAAGTCTGCAACCTGTATGATGGTCGGCGTCAGCGCAGACATCCGCTACGCCATGACTTCTGACTGCGCGTACGGCCGCTATTTTAACGACGAAGAGTACGACGCGTCGCGCCCCGTTGCCGTGATCGACAGCATGAGCGCACAGAATGCGTTTGGCTATGAAGACGTTGTGGGCGAATACATCAACGTCAGCTCCTCCGGCGCCAGCATGAACGTGCGCATCGTCGGCGTTGCTTCGCTCGAGAGCATGATGGGTAACATGGGCGGCGATTCCAACGAAATGATGGCGAACATGTCCAGCATGTTCGGCGGCGCGGACAGCGATACAGTTATGGTTTCGCTGTTCGTACCGTGCACAACGCTTACAGAGATCACCGGTTCGGGCACAAATCTTTCCAGCATTTATGTTATGGCTTCGGAAGGCGCTGATTACGATGCCGTGGGCAATGCAACGCTGAATTTCCTGAAGGCGCGCCATGGCAATGCGGACCGCAATGTTTACATGGTGCAGAACATGGCCACCTACATCGACCTGATCGATACGATCGTTTCCATTTTGACCACATTCGTGGCCTGCGTGGCGGCGATCTCGCTGGTGGTCGGCGGTATTGGCGTGATGAACATCATGTTGGTCTCCGTCACGGAGCGAACGCGTGAGATCGGCATACGAAAGTCACTCGGCGCCAAAACCAGTGTGATCACCATGCAGTTTTTGACCGAGTCTATCATCCTGTGTCTGATCGGCGGTGCGCTTGGTGTGCTGATCGGTGTGGCCGGCGCTTATGCCGTTTGTTCCGTTATTAATATTCAGCCAACGCTTACGGTCGGCGCCGTCTTGCTGGCACTGCTGTTTTCGTGCGGTGTGGGTCTGTTCTTCGGCATTTATCCGGCCAGAAAAGCTGCGCAGCTTTCGCCAATCGAAGCGCTGCGGCGTGAATAACGAAAATATTTTTGCATTGTTTAAAACACCGTGCTTTTGTACGGTGTTTTTATGATTGCATTTGGCATATAGTTGTGGTATAATAATAAAACATTTGTTCATATAGTTTGACCCCGGAACGAAAAAATGAAGGAGCTTTTTTCAAATGAACGAGGAGATCTTGTCCAAATTTGGCTTTAAAGGAAGCCTTGTCAGTTGTGAAAAATTTGGGAACGGTCATATCAATAAGACGTATCTGGTCCATTATAAGCTGGATGACGGCACTGAAAAGCAGTATGTGCTGCAGCAGATCAATACCAACGCATTTCAGAATGTGGACGCACTGATGGACAATGTGTTCGCCGTCACATCTTACCTGCGTAAGCAGATCAAGGCATACGGCGGCGATGCAGACCGTGAGACGCTGCATTATATCCATACTACAGACGGCAAAAAATATTACCGTGCCGCAGACGGCAGCTGTTATCGCGCCTATGTTTTTGTGAAAGACAGCGTTAGCCACGACAGTGTGGATTCGCCGGAACTTTTCAAAAAAAGCGGCGTGGCGTTCGGCCGCTTCCAGAACATGCTCAGCGACTACCCGGCGGAAACACTGCACGAGACGATCCCCAATTTCCACAACACACAGTGGCGCTATGAACAGTTTGAAAAAGCGGCAGCTGCCAATTTGAGCGGCCGGAAGGACACCTGCGCCTCGGAAATGGAATTTGTGCGCGCCCGCAAAGGGGACTGCTCTGTTTTTGTGGATATGATCGCCCGCGGCGAGCTGCCGATCCGTGTCACCCACAACGACACAAAGCTGAACAACGTCATGTTTGACAAGAATACAGACGACTGCGTCTGTGTGATCGATCTGGACACGGTCATGCCCGGCCTTGCGCTTTATGATTTTGGCGATTCGATCCGCTTCGGCGCCAACACTGCGGTCGAGGATGAAACAGATCTTTCCAAGGTCTCGATTTCGCTCGATTATTTCCGTGCTTATACCGAAGGCTTTTTGTCGGCATGCGGCGCCAGCTTGACGGACGCGGAAATCGAAAACCTTGCTTTTTCGGCAAAGCTGATGACGCTGGAGTGCGGCATGCGCTTTTTGACCGACTATCTGGACGGCGATACATATTTCGGCACGGCTTATCCCGAACACAACCTGGTGCGTGCGCGTGACCAGTTTAAACTGGTGGAGGACATGGAAAAGCATATGCCCGAAATGCAGCAGATCGTGCGCGAAGTCAGCGCCGCTTATAAAAAGTAAAACCGCTTTTACCGCTTGCCATTGCAGGCGGTTTTTTATTTTGCGGCCTGAAAAGAAAGTTTTGGCTTGACAGGCGGGCGCGCTTGTGCTATATTGGCCTCAGAAATGCAGAAAGGGGTGCGCAGATGTTTTTTGTTTCCTGCAAATAAGAATAAACACGGCCGTGCGTGTGCTGTGATTTTGCGGGAAAGAAAATGTTTGACGGCGCCCTTTTGTCTGTTTTGCTGCTGAAAAGCGGCAGGCTTGGCTTGTGCGGGCCGCAGGAACTTTCCTGCGGCCCGTTTTTTTGGGCTTTCACAGCCCCCGGCACGGCAAGATTTTGGAGGTGAAAAGCCATGTCTATGATCAAAGTGGAAAACCTGACTTTTGCTTATCCCGGCAGCTATGACAATGTTTTTGAAAATGTCAGTTTCCAGATCGATACCAACTGGAAGCTGGGCTTTGTGGGGCGTAACGGTCGGGGCAAAACCACGCTTTTAAAGCTTTTACTGGGGCAGTATGCTTACAGCGGCAGGATCCTGCACTGTGTGCCGTTCGATTATTTCCCGTACACGGTAAAGGAACCGGACGCCGCCGTGCTGCACGTTTTGCAGCAGGTCTGCCCACAGGCTGAAAGCTGGCAGTTCGCGCGCGAACTCTCGTACCTGAACATGCCCGAAACGGTGCTCGAACGGCCGTTTGCCGTTTTGTCAAACGGAGAGCAGACAAAGGCGCTGCTGGCGGCACTGTTTTTAAACGAAGGCCGCTTTTTGCTGATCGATGAACCCACAAATCATCTGGACGCGGCGGCCAGAGAGGTCGTTTCGGCTTATTTAAAACGAAAAAAGGGGTTCATACTCGTCTCGCATGACCGCCGGTTCCTGGACGGCTGTGTCGACCATATCCTGTCGCTGAACCGAAACGGCATAGAGGTGCAAAGCGGTAACTATTCCTCTTTTTTGGAAAATTTTGAACAGCGTCAGGCGGCAGAAGCGGCGCAGAACGAACGCCTCAAAAAAGACATCCGCCGCCTGCAGCAGGCCGCCCGGCGCACAGCGGTTTGGTCAGACCGGGTCGAACGGTCCAAAACCGGTGCGGCGGACAAGGGCTATGTCGGCCACAAGGCGGCCAAAATGATGAAGCGTTCCAAATCCATTGAAAACCGCACGCAGCAGGCGCTCGAGCAAAAGAAAGGCTTGCTTCAGAATGCGGAAAATGTGCAAAGTTTAAAGATCTCGCCGCTGGTTTACCACAGCGATGTGCTTGTCTCTTTTTCCGATGTGGCCGTCTGCTACGATGGCCGTGCGGTCTCGGCGCCGGTCTCGTTAACGGTGCGCCGCGGTGAGCGGGTCGCGCTTTGCGGCAAAAACGGCAGCGGCAAAAGCAGCCTGCTGAAGCTGCTGGCAGGCGAAAAACTGGTGCATACCGGCCGGGCAGAGTGCGGTTCGGGGCTCATTGTCTCTTATGTGCCGCAGGATACGGCCGGCCTGCAGGGCACACCGCGTGATTTTGCGCGGCAAAAAAAGATCGATGAAAGCCTTTTTAAGGCCATTTTGAGCAAAATGGATTTCCATTCTGTCCAGCTGCAAAAGGATATGCGCGATTTTTCGGCAGGCCAGAAGAAAAAAGTGCTGCTGGCCGGCAGCCTTTGTGAAAGGGCGCATCTTTATGTATGGGATGAGCCGCTGAATTATATAGATATTTATTCGCGCATGCAGATCGAACAGCTTTTGCTGGAATTTGCACCGGCCATGGTGTTTGTGGAGCATGACCGTGCTTTTCAGGACGCAGTCGCCACCCAAACGGTTTGTCTGCAGCCGCCGCAGTAAAAAGTAAAAACGGTGTGTCCGCCGGACACACCGTTTGATTTTGCCGTGTATAACCGGTATTTTAAAGGCTTAGCCCATGGCGTCGCCTACGGCATCGCCGGCTTTTTTGGCTGCGTCGCCCACACCGTCTGCCAGGTCTTCGGCGCCCTGGCCAATGTCCGATGCGGCTTCGCTTGCATTGTTCTCCACGTCGTTCGTGGTGCCGCCGTTCGTTGTGTTTTCGGCCGTGTTGTTCTCCGTTGTGGACTGTGTCGTTGTCTGCGATGTGCTTTCGCGGGTCGTCGACGTAGTCGTATCGTCTGCGTCATTCGAAGAGCATCCGGCCAGCACTGCGCTCATGCACAGCACCACGGAAAGTACAAGTAAAATCTTTTTCATAGCATTTTCTCCTTTTTTGCCGTTTGGCAGTTTATAAAACAGGGTGTAGTTATAGTGTTTTCACTTTTTCGGGCAGTATACATTTATTTTACGAGCGTGCCTTCGTCCGAGTAAAGCAGCAGCTTGATGTCTTCTTCCTGACCCGTCTGTGTGTTTACATAAACAAGCACCTCGTCCTGCGTCGTTTTGCTTTTGCAGTGAAATTCGTAGCATGGCGCCTCGGTGCCATTTTCTTTTGGGATCACACAG
Source organism: uncultured Oscillospiraceae bacterium (assembly GCA_900546735.1). Classification (GTDB taxonomy): domain Bacteria; phylum Bacillota; class Clostridia; order Oscillospirales; family Acutalibacteraceae; genus Scybalenecus; species Scybalenecus merdavium. The sequence continues at coordinate 1,223 of URDW01000060.1, read as the reverse complement.
CTTTTGACGTTTTGCACCTGCAGGTCTGTGCTCAGGTTGCGCTGCGCCTGCGCCTGGGTGACACTGCCGGGCTGCAGCGTGCGCGTGCAGTGGTTCGTCAGGTAGCCGTTTGCCTCAAAGCGCACAACGTTGCCGGTATCCATTGCCACGCCCACTTTGATCAGATCGGCGTAGTAGAGCACGCCGTTTTCGTCAGCGTAATTAAAGTTGACCAGGCAGATATTGTCGTTTATCGCGTAATAGCTTTCCTGCATGTTTTGGTAACCGGCTTTTTCCAAAAAAGCCTTTGCTTTTTTTACGGCTTCTTCCTCGCCGAGACTGCCCGCCGGTATGGTTTCGCTGTAAAGGATATAGTTTAAATACCCGCCGTATTTGGTTACGGCAACGGTGTATTTGTTTGTTTTAAAAATATAGCTGTCTATAGCGCCGCTTTCTTCGCCGTCATAGTACAGCACGTCCTCTTCCACGCCCAAAAATTCGGCGGCGCGCGTCAGCGCTTCTGCGTCAGAATAGGCGCGCTTGTCTTTTATCATTTCGGGTTCTTTCTGTAAAACGGCGTCTGCATAAGGTCCGTCGTACAGCAGGGTCGGGTAATCCTTAAATGTTTCTTCCGATTCCGTAAAGGAAGTGGAAAGCTGCGAAACGTCCACTTCATCACGCAGCGCCACGCTGCCCTGCGTGATCTCCAGGCCGCGGTTGCAAAGGCTGACCAGAGCGTCCACGTTGTTGGAAAAGGCCTCGGCGTATTTCAAAAGCTGCTGCACAGACGTGCGGTCGTCGCCGGAGATCGTCTGGTCAGAGGCGGCTTTTTTGGCCAGGTAGGCCGAGTAGTCGCCGGTCTGGGACAAAAACTTATAAGTGCCGGCTAAATTCATCTGCGACACCGGCAGACGGGCCAGCGCCTGTTTGGCGCTTTGCGTTTCCGTGTAGATGTCGGTGCCAATGGTGCCGAGCGTGCCGGCGCTGTTGGCGTAGTAGCTTTTGGTCAGGTTCGTTTCAATGGAATTCAGGCATTCGTCCAGCTCCGCCAGGCTCTGCTGGTAGGTGCTTTCCAGCTGAACCTTGTATGTGTGCCTTTGCACCAGGCTGACGGTCGCCACGGCCATGATGACCACCAGTACGGTCACACTGTAGGAGACTGTCCGGATAAATCCGCGTTTCGTCATGGTTAAACCTGTCTCTTATACACATCTGACGCTGCCGACGACTTAATAGGTGTAGAT
>URDW01000059.1 GCA_900546735.1 uncultured Oscillospiraceae bacterium | reverse complement strand
ACGAGATCGCTCAGTGTCTCGTGGGCTCGGAGATGTGTATAAGAGACAGATAACGAAATTCAGCTTTTTGAACGCTCCTTTTTTCACAAAAGCACACGCCGTTTTGTATATGTTTTTAGTGCGTTTTGACAAATGCTTTTTGTGGTGTTATAATGAATCGACTTCAGTTTTACAGGGGGAGTTTGTATTGGATCTGAATCAAATCAAAAAGCTCGTTTCTGACGCAAAGGTTTACTGGAAACGGCCGATGCCCGGCAGGTACATGCCGTTTAAGGAGATATTCGCCTATTCCTTCGGCGGTATCGGCATGTACTTTATGATCTACTGCATCCAGCAGCTGACGCTGAGCACCACCAACCTGATCATCGGCAACGCCATCGGCATTGAGCCGAACTTCATGTACATACTGTACGCGCTTTCGATCATCATTTCGTTCCCGTGTACGGCCATCCGCGCCAACATCATCGACAACGCGCGCAGCAAAAAGGGCAAGTACCGCCCCTACATGCTGTACATGGCGTTCCCCACGGCGCTGATCGTGGTCGGCATGGTTTGGACGCCGTATGAAATGATCAGCAGCCAGATCGTAAAGGGCATCATCGTTCTGCTCTTTAACGTCGGCATCCAGTTTTTCTATATGTTTTTCTATGAGGGCTATGAAAACCTCATCATGGTGCTTTCGCCCGATTCGCAGGAACGCACCGACGTGCTCACCATCAAGTCTATCGTGTATTCTCTGGCGCCGTCCATTGCCACGGCCGTGCTGCCCATCGTGGCCTCCTGGGTCACGGACGACGGCTCCATCACAGACCTGAACGTGTACCGCGTGCTTTACCCGCCGTTTGCCATCATCGGCCTGATCTGCACCGTTTATATTTATGCCAACACGCAGGAAAAGATCGTGCAGGCCAAAACGCATGTGGTGCGCATCAAGTTTATGGACGCGCTGCGCGCCGTGGCCAAGAACAAGCTGTTCTGGGTCATTTCGCTGGCCGGCTGGGTCGGCTTTCTGGAAAATACATACGGCCAAATGCTCAACTGGTGCTATGAGTATCACAGCAAGGGCTCCATTTCGCCCGCCGCTTACAGCATTTTGGGCCTGATCGTCGGCAACGCCAACCTTTGGGGCATGCTGGCCGCGCCGTTTGCCATCCGCAAATGGGGCAAGAAAAAGGTCGTTATCGTGACCAATATTTTGAATGCGGCGTTTCTGGCGCTGCTGTACCCGGTCGTGCGCTCGGAACCGGAGCAGATGATCTGGGCCATCGCCATGGTGCTGTTCATGAACTACCTGATGACGTCGTTCGGCGTGGTCCTGACGCCCGCCATGAACGCCGACATGCGCGACTACCAGCAGTACATCACCGGCGAACGTATCGACGGCATGTTCTCCACGGTCGGCCTGATCGGCACGGTCATCACCCTGGCCACCAGCGGCATCGTGCCGGCTGTGTATGAGTCGCTCGGCATCAACGAAACGGTGCTGCAAAACCGCATGAATGAGATCGTGGAAATCACCGGCAAAACGGCGCAGGATATGGGGCAGTTGGCCTACAACGTGCTCTATTTGCCCGACATTTTCAAAGAGGTATTTACCGTTATCGTTATCCTTTCGGTCGTCGGCGCGGTGATGAACGTCATCCCGTTCTTCTTCTACGACATGACCGAAAACCGCCAGCGCGGCATCATCAAGGTGCTGCAGCTGCGCGCGCTGTTTGAGGACTACGGCAACAACGTGCTGCGTGACCGCGACGTGGTGGAAACGATCGACATGATCGAGGAATCGGCCGCGTTCGTCAAGGCGCAGCCCAAGGATCTGCCGGCCATGAAAGCCGCCATTAAGGCCGCCGGCAGCAAAGAAGAGAAAAAGGCAGCCCGCAAAGCGTATAAGGGCGCGGTTGAGTACAACAATAATATCGAGATCGCCGGCATCGTCATGGAGGAAATGACCAAGTTCAGCCGCCCCGAGTGGCAGTATAAGCTGGCCCAGGCCAAAAAACTGGCCGATGCCGGACTGGACGGCCTGACCGCCGATTCGGACGAGACGCTGCAAAAAGCGCTGGCCGATGCAAAAGCCATGCCGAAGGGCACAAAGGTGCAAAAAGAAGAGCGCTCCGCCGCCATCACCTCGGCCAAGGACCGCATTTATTCCAAGCGTGTCATCAACGAAAAGCACGGCGGCCACATCGAACCGTTCGACACCTCTGTGTTTGAGTCGCTCTTTGAACGTGAGGACAACAACCTTGCCGAGCGCACCCGCCTGGAAGAGGAAAGAAGCGCGGCCAAGAAAGAAAAAGACCAGCAGCGTCTGGAACAGATCAAGGCACAGCTGCAAAAGCTGAAAGAGGAGAAAAAGGTCATCGACGCCGACATTAAAAAGGCGACCGATGAAAACTCCTACTACAACAAGCTGGCCAAACCGTATATCGACGCGGTCAAGCTGGTCAAGCAGGCGGAAAACTACACGCATTATGAGGACATCAAGAACCTTTATGACGAGGCCAAGCAGAGAAATGAAGAGGCCATGCGTCTGGAGGAGGAAAAGGCCCGCGCGCTTGCCGCTGAACAGAAAGCCATGAAAGAAAAGCTGAAAGCCGAAAAAGCGCAGAAGAAAGCCGACAAAAAGAACGACAAGGCAGACAAAAAAGACGTTCGCAAGTCCGGCAAAGACAGCGAAAAGAAGTGATAAAACGAAAAGCGACCGGCAGGCACAGGCCTGCCGGTCTTTTTTTGGGCGTGCGGTCCTTGCAGGCAGCAAACACTTAAAAGTAGTGCAATATGCCCATTTTTTACATTGAATTTATAAAAAATATGTTCATTTTAATAAAACTTAAACAAAAATTCAGCATTTTAAAAATATGGCAAGCCTAAAATGAAAATCAGGAAATGAAAAAAGCATAGGCACACGGAGATGGATTTTATGAAACATTTGAATCCGTATTTTTTGTTTTTAGGCACCGCCGGCTGCCTGCTGCTGGCCGCGGGGCTTGGCCTTTGCTTTTTTGCCGCTGCGAAAAACCTGCTGCTCGGCGCGGTCTTGGGCGCCGCTGGTTTGGTGTGCCTGGTGCTGCTGGCGGTGCTGCGCCGCAGGTGGTGCCGGCCCGCTGCCGCCGCGCGGCGCTGAATCTGTTTTCCGGGGCGTGGCTTCAGACATGTTTTCCTTTCCTTCTGTTTCCCTTTCTGCGTGTTTCAGCCCCGCCTGGTCTTTTATAATGGCTGCATTTGCGGTGAGCAGCCATTATAAAACCCCGAAGCATTTGTGCTTCGGGGTTTTTGTTTGCCTGTTTTGCTTAAACGGCGCCGTAGGCCAGCATGGCGTTTGCCACTTTCAGGAAACCGGCAATGTTCGCACCGGCAACCAGGTTGTCGGGCATGTCGTATTCCTCGGCGGCGGAAGCGGCCTTCTGGTAAATGTCGGCCATGATCTGCTGCAGCATCGTGTCAACTTTTTCAAAATCCCAGCTGTAGCGGGCGGAGTTCTGCGTCATTTCCAGCGCAGAAACGGCTACGCCGCCGGCGTTTGCCGCCTTGGCCGGGCCGAACAAAATCTTGTTCTCCAGGAAAATGTTGGTCGCCTCAGGGGTGGCAGGCATGTTGGCGCCTTCCGCCACGGCAATGCAGCCGTTTGCGATCAGCTTTTTCGCGTCGTCCGCATCCAGCTCGTTCTGGGTGGCGCAGGGCAGCGCCACGTCGCACTTCACGCCCCAAACGCCTTTGCAGCCCTCGTGGTATTCGGCCTGCGGTCTGGCTTTTGCGTATTCGGTCAGGCGCTGTCTCTTGACTTCCTTGACCTCTTTGAGCAGGGCAAGGTCCACGCCTTCCTTGTCGTAAATATAACCGTTGGAGTCAGAGACTGTCACGACCTTTGCGCCCAGCTGCGTGGCTTTTTCCAGTGCATAAATGGCCACGTTGCCCGAACCGGAGATGACCACGGTCTTGCCCGCAAACGACATGCCTTTGGCTTTGAGCATCTCCTCGGCAAAGTAGCACAGGCCGTAGCCGGTGGCCTCGGTGCGCGCCAGGCTGCCGCCGTAGTCCAGACCCTTGCCGGTCAGTGCGCCGGTGAATTCGTCGCGCAGGCGCTTATACTGGCCGAACATGTAGCCGATCTCGCGTGCGCCGACGCCGATGTCGCCGGCCGGCACGTCGCGCTCTGCGCCGATGTGCTTGCAAAGCTCGCTCATAAAGCTCTGGCAAAAACGCATGACCTCCAGGTCAGACTTGCCCTTCGGGTCAAAGTCAGCGCCGCCCTTGGCGCCGCCGATCGGCAGGCCGGTCAGCGAGTTTTTGAAAATCTGTTCAAAGCCCAGGAATTTCACAATGCCCTCATAAACGGACGGGTGAAAACGCAGGCCGCCCTTGTACGGGCCGATGGCGGAGTTGAACTGCACGCGGAAGCCGCGGTTCACGTGCAGCACGCCTTTGTCGTCTACCCACGGCACGCGGAATTTAATGACGCGCTCGGGCTCCACCAGGCATTCCATTACGCCTTTTTCAATGTATTCCGGGTGCTTTTCGAGCACCGGCTCCAGTGATTCCAGCACCTCCAGCACGGCCTGGTGAAATTCGGGTTCGCCCGCATTGCGTTTTTTCACGCGCTCCATCAGGTCGATGAGGTATTTGTTTTTGAGACTCATTGATCTCGCCCTCCCAGTTATTGGTATGTTTGTTTTTGTTCTTTTCAGCCGCAACCGGAAAAAACAAAACATGCAAATAATTATACACACATCCGCATAAAAATGCAATTACATTTAACAGAAATTTCAGAAAATATCTAAACTGTGTTCATAATTTTGTGGTGAGCGGCTGCTCACTCGTCGGCGCGTGTTCCGTATCGCTCAAAATGACTTTTCTTTAATTCTGTATGAAAAGTCATTTCTCACTCGCTCCACCGCGCCTCCTCTCCCCTCGTCAGAACAAGTTCCGTATCATTCGCGGCAACTTTTCTTTGATCCTTTTTGAAAAGTTGCCTCTCATTCACTCCACTGTTCCTCCTCTCCCCGAAAAAAGTTTGCACAGCAAACTTTTTTCGGGGGCCCCATTGTGTTTTTTCGCGCAGCAAACTTTTTTCGGGGGCCCCACTTTTTGTGGAACAAACTTTTTTCGGGGCTCCGTTGTGTTTTCACAGGGGTACGCATTTGTCTTTTTTTATGTCTGGCAAAAGTTGTTGCGAATGATACGGGGCACGCGCTGACGAGGATGAGGGGCGACAGGATCATTGGCAGCAAAACACGGGCGAGCATTGCTCGCCTGTTAAAATCCACCAACCTTTTCTCTTCCCTCTTCACTTTTCTCTCTTCTCTGCGCTGCAAAGAATATATAACGGGGCCCCCAAAATGTTTTGCATCGCAAAACATTTTGGGGAGAGGAAGAACAGTGGAGTGAATGAGAGGCAACTTTTCAAAAGGGATAAAAGAAAAGTTGCCGCGAATGATATGGAACTTGCAAACCGGGGCCCCCGAACCGTTTTCGTAGAAAAACGGTTTGGGGAGAGGAAGCGCAGTGGAATGAATGAGAGATGCCTTTTGCTAAAGGATAAAACAAAAGGCATCGCGAATGATATGGAACTTGCGCTGACGAGCTTGACGCGCGGGCAGCTTTATGCTATAATGTCGCCGTAGAGTTTTTAGCGTAGTAAAGCGGCAGCGCGGTAAAATCCTGCCAACTGCCCAAAGTTTGATCAAAGGAGCGATCGTTATGAAACTGAAAAGAATTTTAAGCCTGCTTCTGGCTGCGGTGCTGCTTTGCAGCGTCGGCGCGGCGTTTGCCGGCTGCTCTTCGTCTGACGCCGGCAGCGGCGACGACACAAACGCTTCCGATTCGGCGAACAACAACTCTGACCTTGCCTATATTCAGGACAAGGGCACGCTGGTCGTTGCAGTCACCAAGTTTGAGCCGATGAACTACCAGAATGAGGACGGCACCTGGACCGGTTTTGACACCGAGTTTGCCCAGGCCGTGGCCGAAAAACTCGGCGTAAAAGCCGAATTTGTCGTGATCGACTGGGACAATAACCTGTCGGAACTGCAGTCCAAATCGGTCGACTGTCTGTGGAACGGCATGACCATCACTGACCGAATCAAAAAGGGCGCTGACGTGACCAATGCCTATGTCAAAAATGCCCAGGTCGTTGTAATGAACAATGACGTTGTAAACAATTATAACTCGCTCGACGAAATGAGCGACCTGAGCTTTGCGGCGGAAGCCGGTTCGGCCGGCGCCGGTGTGCTTGACGATGCCGGCATTGCCTACACGGCACTCGCTGCGCAGTCCGACTGCCTGATGGAGGTGCAGTCCGGTGCGTCCGACGCCTGCGTCATCGACCTGACCATGGCCAACAACATGACCGGCGAGGGCACCAGCTACGCCGATCTTGGCTACAAGGTGGAACTGAACGAAGAAGAGTACGGCATCGCTTTCCGCAAGGGCTCGGATATGGTCGAAAAAGTCAACGAGATCATGGCCGAAATGATGCAGGACGGCACGCTTGACGATCTGGCCGAAAAATACAGCCTTACGCTCATCAAGGACGCTGCCTGATTTGTTTGACTGAATACAAATTTAAAACGCAAGTGCTTTCCCGCAGGAGGGCGCTTGCGTTTTCGGCGCTTATTGCCCGTTTGCCGGGCACAGCCCGTGCACCGCGGCGCACGGGCGGGCGCTTCCATTTCTGCGGTGAAAGAGGTTATGTAAATGGATCTGTTTCTACAAGTCACGCGCGACCTGCTGGAGGGCTTCGGTGTTACGCTCGAGCTGTTTGCGCTGACTTTGGTGTTTGCCCTGCCGCTGGGGCTGCTTTTCAGCTTCGGCTCCATGAGCAGGTTCAAGCCGCTCAAGTGGCTGATGAAAACGTTTGTGTGGATCATCCGCGGCACGCCGCTGATGCTGCAGATGATCGTCATCTACTACGGCCCCGGCCTGGTCGGCACCTGGGCGCAGGGGATTGAAAACCCCAATGCGCTGGTCACCTGGCTGGCCTCCTGGTCGGTGTTCGACCGCTTTGTGGCCGTTTTGATCGCATTTGTCATCAATTACGCCTGCTATTTTTCCGAAATCTACCGCGGCGGCATCGAGGGCATCCCGGCCGGGCAGTACGAGGCCGGGCAGGTGCTTGGCATGACCAAAACGCAGATTTTCTTCCGCGTGGTGCTGATGCAGGTCATCAAGCGCATCCTTGCCCCCATGAGCAACGAGATCATCACCCTGGTCAAGGACACTTCGCTTGCCCGCATCATCGCCGTGTATGAGATCATCTGGGCCGGTCAGAATTACATCAAGCTGGAGGGTCTGATCTGGCCGCTGTTCTACACCGGCGTGTTCTACCTGGCGTTCAACGGCCTTTTGACGATCCTGTTCAACCGTGCCGAAAAGAAACTGAGCTATTACAGGAGCTGAGCATATGGCTATTTTGGAAGTTACCGACATTCACAAGCGCTTCGGCGGGGAAGAGGTGTTAAAGGGCATCAGCTTCTCGCTGGAGCAGGGCGATGTGCTGGTCATCATCGGCGCGTCCGGCAGCGGCAAAACCACGCTGCTGCGCTGCCTGAATTTTCTGGAAACGCCCGATAAGGGCAAAATCACCGTCGCCGGGCAGACCCTGCTCGACACGGCCGATGCAAGGTCGCTATCCGAGCGCGAGATCCGCAAAAACCGCCTGCACTTCGGGCTGGTGTTCCAGCAGTTCAATCTGTTCCCGCAGTACACGGTGGAACACAACCTTACGCTCGCGCCGCGCCTGGCGCTGAAGGAGCGCGTGCGCGCCTGCAAAAAGGAAAAGGGGCGCGCGGCGGCGCATGCACTGAAGGCAAACGCCGAAAAAGAAATCCAGGAAACGGCCGGCCAGCTGCTTGCCAAGGTCGGCCTGTCTGAAAAGGCCGGCGCTTACCCGTGCGAACTGTCGGGCGGCCAGCAGCAGCGCGTGGCCATTGCCCGTGCGCTCGCGATGTCGCCGGACATTCTGTGCTTTGACGAGCCGACTTCGGCGCTCGACCCGGAGCTGACCGGCGAGGTCTTAAACGTCATCCGCAGCCTCAAAACCGGCAGCAGCACCATGATCGTCGTCACGCATGAAATGGAATTTGCCCGCAACGTGGCCGACAAGGTCATTTTCATGGCCGGCGGCGTGATCGCCGAATCCGGCACGCCGGAAGAAGTTTTCGGCAACCCGAAAAGCGACGCCCTGAAGGCATTCCTCAGCAAATCGCTGAAATAAGGCGGATATAAAATAACAGAAATAAAAGCAAAAAGGCGCTTCCAAACGGAAGCGCCTTTATGTGTGTGCAAAGCATGCGGCGTGGGCGGCCGGGTGTTCATGTTTTACTTTCTTTGAATCATCGTGCGCAGGGCGTTGGCCACGGCCAGCAGGCACACGCCCACGTCGCCGAACACGGCCACCCACATTTCGCTGATGCCGAATGCCGCCAGAATGATGATGGCGGCCTTGATGGCAATTGCGAAAATGATGTTTTCCTTGTTGATGACCATCGTCTTTTTGGCAATTTTAATGGCCTGGGCGATCTTCGTGAGCGAGTCGCCCATGATCACGATGTCGCTCGCCTCAATGGCAATGTCGCTGCCGGCCGCGCCCATCGCGATGCCCACGTCTGCGCTTGCCAGCACCGGTGCGTCGTTGATGCCGTCGCCGGTGTAAAAGACCTTGCCGGTTTTCTGGATCTCTTTGACCTTGCCCACCTTGTCGCCCGGCAAAAGCTTGGCGCAGTATTCGTCAATGCCGGCTTTGGCGGCAATGTCGGCGGCGATCGGCGCTTTGTCGCCGGTGAGCATATACGTTTTTTCCACGCCCAGCTTTTTAAGCTGGCGGATGGCGTCCTTGCTGTCCTCTTTAATAATGTCGGCAAACACGATGTCGCCCACAAATCTGTCCTCGGTCGCGCAGTACACGGCCGTGCCGATCAGCTTCGTCTCTTCAAATTTCACGCCCAGCTCGCGCATCAGCTTTTCGTTGCCGGCGTAGTATTTTACGCCGTCCACCACGGCGCTCACGCCCTTGCCGGGGTAGGCCTTTGCCTCTTTCACGTCCATGTGGTCGGCGTACTGGCCGAACGCCAGGCGGATGGATTTGGCAATGGGGTGGGTGGAGTATTTTTCGCACGCGGCAATAATGCCCAAAAGCGTGCGTTCGGGCGTGTCGCCCTCGCAGCTGACGTATTTGAATTTGCCGCTGGTGATCGTGCCGGTCTTGTCAAACACACCGGTCTTGCACTTGGTCAGCTCCTCCAGGTAGTTGGAGCCTTTGACCAGAATGCCGGCCTTGGAGCAGGCGCCGAGCCCGCCGAAAAAGCCCAGCGGCACCGAGATCACGATGGCGCACGGGCACGAGGCCACCAGCGCCGACAGGCCGTTGTAGATCCAGTCGCTCCACGCCCCGCCGAAGAACAGCGGCGGCACCACAATGATCAGCAGCGCGGCGGCGCAGACGATCGGGGTGTAGATGCGCGCAAATTTGGTGATGAATTTTTCGGTGCGGCTCTTTTTGCCTTGGGCGTGCTCCAGCATGTCGAGGATCTGGGCAATCGTGCCGTCGGCATATTTTTTGGTCACGCGCACGCGGATCGTTTCGTTGATGCACACGCTGCCCGAAAGCACGGCGTCGCCAAGCGTTACGGAGACCGGAATGCTTTCCCCGGTCAGCGCGGCCATGTCCAGTTCGCACGCGCCTTCAATGATCTCGCCGTCCAGGTTCACTTTTTCGCCGGGCTTCACAAGGATGGTTTCGCCCACCTCCACGTCCTCGGGCTTCACGCTGATCTCCTCGCCGCCGCGCACCACGGTCACGGCAGTCGGCGCCGTCTCCAGCATGGACTGAATGGCGCCGCGGCTCTTGCCCAGCGCAATGTCCTGCAAAAATTCACCCAGGGTGAACAGCAGCATCACGGCGCAGCCCTCGGAGTATTCCTGAATGGCAAATGCACCGACGGAGGCGATCGTCATTAAAAAGTTTTCGTTGAACACGTCGCCGTGCAGCACGCCTTTGACGGCGTCGATGATGATCGGCACGCCGACGATCAGGTACGACACGCCGAAGAAAACGGCCGGCAGCCAGGTGAATGGGGAAAAGGCCGGCGCATGCTCGGCCGCAAAGCCCAAAATAAAGAACACCAGCGCGCACGCCAGCCGAACGATCACCTTTGTTTTTTCTTTTTTGTCCATCACATGGCCGTGGTCGTGGCCGCAGCCGCACCCGCCGTGGTCATGGCCGCAGCCGCAGCTGCCGTCATGTTCGTGCGCATGGCCGCAGGCGCACGCTCCGTGCTCGTGCGCGTGTTCGTGCGCGGCGTGGTTTTCGTCTTTTTTCATGCCTGTCCTCCTACTCTTCAATGTGGTCAATGCCGCAGTCGATGATTTTTTCCACATGGTCGTCGGCCAGGCTGTAGTAGATCTGCTTGCCGTCGCGGCGGTACTTTACCAGGTGGCTCTGCTTTAAAATGCGCAGCTGGTGCGAAATGGCGGTGGCGCTCATCTCCAGCTCTTCACCGATGTCGGTCACGCATTTTTCGCCCTCGGTCAGGGCGATCAGGATCTTCAGCCTTGTTGAGTCGGAAAAAATCTTGAACAAATCGGCCAGGTCAATGATCATTTCATCATTCTGCATTTTATCACCTACATTTGAAAACTTGTTCATTCGTTATTATAGTCCTGCGCCGCCCGCTTGTCAACCGGAAATTCCTGTTTTGCGCAAAAGCGCGCCGTATTTTGCCCAAAAGTTTCGGGCGCGGAACTTTTGCCTGCGCAGCCGCCTGCGCGCCCGGCATTTTGGCTTGATTTCAAGCGCCGTCTTTTATATACTGAAGGTAGCCTAAAAGGAGGGTTCCCCATGCTTTTGAACGACAACTGGTTTTTTGAAATAGACGCACAGCGTGTGCCGGTCACGCTGGGGCACACCTGGAACGCCGCGGACGGGCAGACCGCCGGAAAAGACCCGGTGCCCGGCCGGCCGGACGGCGCCTACCGGCGCGGCCGGTTTTGCTATACGCGCACTTTAACGGTGCGCCCGGCGGATGCCGCCGGGCCGGCCTACCTGCTGTTTGAGGGCGTAAACGCCGTGGCCGAGGTGTTTGTAAACGGCCATTTGGCCGGGCAGCACCGCGGCGGCTACACGGCGTTTTGGCTGAACATTGCGCCGTTCCTGCACGAAGGGGATAACGCATTGGCCGTTTATGCCGACAATTCTCCGTTTCAGGATGTGGCGCCGCTCGATGCGGATTTTACGTTTTACGGCGGCATTTATCGCGATGTGCACCTTTATTTTAAACCGCCGGTGCACCTGGCGTTTCTGCCGCTCGGCCGCCGGGCGCTGCAGGTGCTGCCCGGGGCGGTCAGCCGGCAAAGCGGCGAGGTGCAGCTTTCGCTGCTGCCGCACAACGCAAGCGGCGCCGATGTGGATGCCCGGCTGATTTTGCAGGTGCTGGACGGGGAAACGGCCATCTGCACCAAAACCGTGCCGCTGCACCTGCCGTCGGGGCAGTCCGTGCCCGTTCGTGAAACGCTGACGGTCGCGCAGCCGCACCTGTGGCACGGGCGCAAAGACCCGTTTCTTTACACCGTGCGCGCCGCGCTTTATGTGGGCGGACAGTGTGTGGACAGCGCCTGCGTCAAGACCGGCCTGCGGTTTTACACGGTGGACCGTAAAAAGGGCTTCTTTTTAAACGGCGAAGCGTATCCGCTGCGCGGCGTCAGCCGCCACCAGGACCGCGACGGGCTCGGCAACGCCTTAACGCGCCGCGAGCACGATGAGGATTTTCAGATCTTGTACGACATCGGCGCCACGGCGGTGCGCCTGGCGCACTATCCGCAGGCTGAATATTTCTATGACCTTTGCGACGCGGCCGGTCTCGTTGTCTGGGCCGAGATCCCGTTTGTGAATTCCATCGGCGGCAGCGGCAGCTTTGAAAAGCCGGATGCTGTGCGCCGCGCATTTTTTGAAAATGTGCACACCCAGCTGCGCGAAATGATCCGCCAAAACGGCCACCACGCGGCCATCTGCTTCTGGGGCGTGGAAAACGAGGTGCACCGCCAGTACGACGCGGTCATGCGCCCCCTGATGCGCTCGCTTTACGCCTGCGCCAAGGCGGAGGATGCCCTGCGCCCGGTCACGCACGCCGTGAATATCGTGGAGGGCTGCGCCTGGCAGTCCGACCTGTATGCCTGGAACTATTACCCCGGCTGGTACGGCTCCAGCCGCCGTTTGCTCGGCAGCTTTATGGACAGCCAGCGCCGCAGCCGGAAAAAGCCGCTTGCCATTTCGGAATACGGCGCCGGCGGCTGCACC
>URDW01000058.1 GCA_900546735.1 uncultured Oscillospiraceae bacterium | reverse complement strand
CGTGGGCTCGGAGATGTGTATAAGAGACAGCTTGTCGTCGTTGTGGCGGCGGTGCTGGTGGCTGTTTTGGGCGCCGCTGTAGGCGTTTATGCATCGAATACCGTGCAGAAAAACGTGATCGGGTCTGACGCAGCCGTTTCCATCGCCTTGGACGACGCCAACGTCTCGGCCGAAGAGGTACGCATCGATGATGTCGACTTGAACCTGCGGCAGGGCACGCTGGTCTATGATGTGGAGTTTGCGGCCGGCCAGGTCGATTATGATTACGAGATCAAAGCTTCTGACGGCGCCATTTTGAACCGTTTTGCCGAAGTGGACGGTGAATCGGTGGAGATCGGCAACGCGGCGCCGGCTGACATAGCGGGTGAGGACGCAACACAAGCCGGCGGCCAGCAGGCCGAAAGCACAGCGCCGTCCGGTAATGCCGCTGCGCAGTCCACGACTGCCGCGCAAACGACCGCGGCACAAAACGGCAATTCCGGCAGCTCTTCCATCACGCTTGAGAAAGCCAAGTCGATCGCGCTGGGTCATGTCGGACTTTCTGCTTCAGACGTGCGTTTTACAAAAGCCAAAACGGATCAGGACGACGGCGTAAAAGAGTATGACATCGAGTTTGTCTCTGGCAATTACGCATATGAATTTGAGATCCGCGCATCCGACGGTAAAATTATTTCTTATGACCGTGAGCAGGCCGAAACAAAAGGCACAACGGCCTCTGGCTCCACGGCGGCTGCAAAATATATCGGTGTGGACAAGGCCAAGTCGATCGCTTTGAAAGACAGCGGCGTTTCTGCCTCGAACGCTTCGTTCGTCAAAGCTAAGCTGGAGGAAGACGACGGCATCTATGTGTACGAGATCGAGTTTTACAGCGGCGGTATGGAGTATGACTATGAGATCGACGCCAAGACCGGCAAGATCCTGGACCGCTCGGCCGAACGTGCAGATGACGACTGAGTAAAAAGCAAAAACCGGAACGGATGACCGTTCCGGTTTTGTTTATTTTTAAAGAATCACCTGGTAAGGTGTGCCGTCATAATATTCACGGCAGGAACGTGTGCGTTCCTCGTGGCGCTGCCGGCGGGCGGCGTTTTGCGCCGTTTGCTCTTTTTTCTTTTCCAGGGCAAAAGCCGCCAAAAGCAAAACGAAAAGCGCGGCGCAGACGCCGGCGGCGATGGCTAGTTTGATTACGCTTTCTTCACCGCCGTCCGAAAGGGCGATCGGTAGGGAAAATGCCAGGTAGGACACGGCAAAGCCGCAGCCTGCCGCGAACACAGCTTTTAAGAATTTGATCAGTTTTATTTTCATGGTTTTGGCCTCCTTTGTTTCTCTATCTATATTATATCAAACATTTGTTCGATTGCAAGAGGAAAGTCGTATTTTGTCCAAAAAATAGGACGAAAAGAACAAATGTTTTATTTTTTGTTTAGAATTTCACCGCCTTTTTATCGGTTGTGGACGTCCATAGTACATATATGCATGTCTGCACCGGCATTTGCCTGTTTTTTAAAATTGCGCAAAAATTTGTGTGCACATTTTGCGCTGCTGTAATAAATTTGTGGTTGACTTTAAGGGCGCGTTCCAGTATAATATTTTGTTAGGAAAGGAATGAGTTTTATGACCATACTCCTGAAAGACGCGCTCGTTTATAGCGGCGCCGGTTTTGAACTGCGAAGTGTTCTGATCCACGATTTCGTGATCGGCGGGCTTAGTGTTTCCTTTTCGGATTTAAATGTACAGGCTATTAATGCCAGAGTTATTGATTGTAAAAGTAAATTGTTATTGCTGCCGGGTTTTGCAGATGTGCATGTCCATCTCAGAGAGCCCGGCTTTTCTTATAAGGAAACGATCAAGACCGGCACCGAGGCGGCGGCCGCAGCCGGGTACACTTTGCTTTGCACCATGCCAAACGTGAACCCGGTGCCTGACTGCCCGGAAAACCTGAAGGTGCAGACCGATATGATTGAACGTGACGCTGTGATTGATGTACTGCCGTTTGCCTCCATTACAAAAAACAGGCGCGGCCGCGGCGAACTGGTCGACTTTGCGGCGCTTGCGCCGATGGTCGCCGGCTTTTCTGACGACGGCACCGGCATTCAAACCGGTGATCTGATGGAAGAAGCCATGCGCCGCTGCGTCAAGACCGGCAAGCTGATTTCTGCCCACTGTGAGGATGAATCGCTGCTGCACGGCGGCTATATTCACGACGGTGCCTACTGCCGCGCCCACGGGCACAAGGGCATTTGCTCAGAGTCGGAGTGGGGGCAGATCGAACGCGACCTGGCGCTGGCCGAAAAGACCGGCTGCCGTTACCATGTCTGCCACATCTCTACCAAAGAGAGCGTACAGCTGATCCGCGAGGCGAAAAAGCGCGGCGTACCGGTCACCTGTGAAACGGCGCCGCACTACCTGGTGCTGTGCGAGGACGATCTGCAGGAGGACGGCCGTTTTAAAATGAATCCGCCGCTGCGTTCGGCTGCGGACAAGCAGGCGCTGATCGAAGGTGTGCAGGACGGCACGATCGATGTGATCGCGACCGATCACGCGCCGCACAGCGCCGAGGAAAAGGCGCGCGGTTTAAAAGGCAGCGCCATGGGCGTTGTCGGGCTGGAAACGGCGTTTCCGGTTCTTTATACAAAGCTGGTAAAAACCGGGGTCATTTCCCTGGAACGGCTGGTGCAGATGATGAGCGTCCGCCCGCGCGAGATTTTCGGCCTGGCAGGCGGAAAGATCGAACCCGGCGCACCGGCCGATCTGTGCCTGATCGACCCGGAACGTGTGTTTACGGTGGAACCGGACAAGTTTAAAAGCAAGGGACGCGCGACCCCGTTTGCAGGCATGCAGCTGCAGGGCGTAAATTTGTTGACATTACGGAGAGGAGAAATTGTATATGAAGCCTTATAACAAAAAAATTGTTCTGGAAGACGGCAGCACGTTTTACGGCTACGGCTTCGGTGCGGACCGCGAGGCGGTGAACGAAATCGTTTTCAACACCTCCATGGTCGGCTATCAGGAGATCGTTTCAGACCCGAGTTATACCGACCAGATGGTGTGCATGACGTATCCGCTGATCGGCAACTACGGCATGACGGATGACGATTATGAGACCAAGTGCCCCACGATCGGCGGCATGATCGTGCGGGAGTACAACGACCTGCCCTCCAATTTCCGCTACACGGAAACGCTCAGCGAGGTGCTGGCCGAGCACAACATTCCGGCCATCAGCGGCGTGGACACGCGCATGATCACGCGCCTTATCCGCGACGAGGGCAGCCAGAAAGTGCTTATTACAGACGCTTCTACTCCGCAGGAGGAAGCGCTCGAAAAGTTAAAGGCTTACAAGATCCCCACCGACATGGTCGCACGCGTGTCGTGCAAAAAGCGCTGGTATTCGCGCACGCCGAACCACCGCTTTGACGTGGTCGCGATCGACTGCGGCATCAAACTCAACATTATCCGTAAGCTCAACGAAAAAGGCTGCAACGTAACGATCGTGCCGTATGACACACCGGCTGAGGATATTTTGAAAATGTGCCCGGACGGCCTGTTTCTTTCAAACGGCCCCGGCGACCCTGAAAATGTGCAGCCGGTCATCGACGTTGTCCGCAAGCTCAAGGGCAAACTGCCGATTTTCGGCATCTGCCTTGGCCACCAGCTGATCTCGCTGGCACTCGGCGCCAAAACGTTTAAGCTGAAGTTCGGCCACCGCGGCGGCAACCACCCGGTCATGAACCTGGCGACCGGCAAGATCGAGATCACTTCGCAAAACCACAGCTATGCCGTGGATGCCGATTCGCTTGCCGGCACCGAACTGCAGCTGACCCATATCAACCTGCTCGACCGCACGGCGGAGGGTGTGGAAAGCCCGCAGAACAAAATGTTCTCGGTGCAGTACCACCCGGAAAGCGCACCGGGCCCGCAGGACAGCACATATTTGTTTGACAAATTTATTGAAATGATGGATAAGGAGGTGCGCTGAGTTGCCGAAAAGAACAGATATTCATAAGGTACTTGTGATCGGTTCCGGCCCGATCGTGATCGGCCAGGCGGCCGAATTTGACTATGCCGGCACACAGGCCTGTTTGGCGCTCAGGGAAGAGGGGTACGAGGTCGTTCTGATCAACTCGAACCCCGCCACGATCATGACCGACACGGATATTGCCGACAAGGTGTACATGGAGCCGCTGAATCTGGAATATGTGGCCCGCATCATCCGCCACGAGCGCCCGGATGCGATCGTGCCCGGCCTCGGCGGCCAGACCGGCCTGAACCTGGCCGTGCAGCTTGC
Organism: uncultured Oscillospiraceae bacterium; assembly: GCA_900546735.1. GTDB lineage: Bacteria > Bacillota > Clostridia > Oscillospirales > Acutalibacteraceae > Scybalenecus > Scybalenecus merdavium. The sequence continues at coordinate 8,192 of URDW01000058.1, read as the reverse complement.
CAAAAAAGGCGTGCTCAAGGAGTGCCAGGTCGAAATTCTCGGCACCTCGTTTGAAAGTATAGAGAAAGCGGAAGACCGCCAGCTGTTCAAGGATCTTTGCGAAAGCCTGGGCGAGCCGGTCCTTCCGTCAGAAACAGCCAATTCCATTGAGGAGGGGCTGAAAGCAGCGGCCGACATCGGTTACCCGGTCGTGCTGCGCCCGGCCTTTACGCTTGGCGGCACCGGCGGCGGTTTTGCCGACGATGAAGAGGAGTGCCGTGAAATGCTCAAAAACGCGCTTGCGATCTCGCCGGCGCACCAGGTGCTGGTGGAAAAGAGTATTAAAGGCTACAAAGAAATCGAATACGAGGTCATGCGCGATGCCAACGACACCGCCATCACCATCTGTAATATGGAAAACCTGGACCCGGTCGGCGTCCACACCGGCGACTCTATCGTCGTGGCGCCCAGCCAGACCCTGACGAACAAAGAGTACCATATGCTGCGCGACTCGGCGCTGAAGATCATCCGTGCCCTGCAGATCGAGGGCGGCTGCAATGTGCAGTTCGCACTGGATCCCTACAGCTTCCAGTATTATCTGATCGAGGTCAATCCCCGTGTGTCGCGTTCCTCGGCGCTCGCCTCCAAGGCCTCCGGTTACCCGATCGCCCGTGTGTCGGCCAAAATCGCGGTCGGCCTGCATCTGGACGAGATCCAGCTGGCCAATACCTGTGCGGCGTTTGAGCCGGCGCTCGACTATGTGGTCACCAAAATCGCGCGTTTCCCGTTTGATAAGTTCTCAGACGCGAACAATACGCTGAACACGCAGATGAAAGCCACCGGCGAGGTCATGAGCATTGGCCGCACGATGGAAGAGAGCCTGCTCAAGGCGGTGCGCAGCCTGGAAACCGGCGTGTGCCACATCTACCACAAAAAGTTTGACGACTGGAACATTGACCGTCTGCTGACCTATATCAAAACGCCTACGGATGACCGTCTTTATGCCATCGGCCAGCTGATCCGTCTGGGCTGTGATCTGAACCTGATCTATAATGCCACGAAGATCGATATGTTCTTCCTGGAAAAGATCAAAAATATTGTTGAATTTGAAACGACAGTCAAAGCGGGCCGCGGCGATGCACAGACCTTGCGCGACGCCAAGAAAATGGGCTTTTCCGACAAGTTCATCGGCATGCTTTGGGACATGAGCGAAGCAGATGTGTTCCGTCTGCGCAAGGCAGAAAACATCTTCCCGATCTACAAAATGATCGACACCTGCGCTTCGGAGTTCGCTTCCTATGTGCCGTACTTCTACTCAACGTATGAGCGTGAAAACGAAAGCATCGTTTCCGATAAAAAGAAGATCGTTGTGCTCGGCTCCGGTCCGATCCGTATCGGGCAGGGCGTGGAGTTCGACTACTCCACCGTGCATGCCATCTGGTCTATCCGCGATGCGGGCTATGAGGCCATCATCATCAACAACAACCCCGAAACGGTGTCTACGGACTACACCACCTCTGACAAGCTGTACTTTGAACCGCTGACGGTCGAGGACGTCATGAACGTGATCGAACTGGAAAAGCCGGACGGTGTCGTCGTTTCGCTCGGCGGCCAGACCGCCATCAACCTGGCGCCGCCGCTCGATGCGCTCGGCGTACCGATCATCGGCACTGACGTGGAGGCGATCGATAAGTCTGAAAACCGCGACAGCTTTGAAAAAATCATGAACGAGCTCGGCATTCCGCAGCCGAAGGGCATCGCCGTGACCAATATCGAAGACGGCGTCAAGGTCGCCCAGCAGATCGGCTACCCGGTGCTGGTGCGCCCGTCGTTCGTGCTCGGCGGCCGCGCAATGGAGATCGTCGCCAACGAGGAAAGCCTGCGCCATTACCTGCAAAACGCGGTGGAGATCGACGTGGACCAGCCTGTTCTGGTGGATAAGTACATCATGGGCAAGGAACTGGAAGTGGACGCCATCTGCGACGGCAAAGATGTGTTCATTCCCGGCATTATGGAGCATGTGGAGCGCACCGGCGTGCACTCCGGCGACTCGATCTCGATTTACCCGACGTTCAGCGTTTCACAGGCTGTAAAAGATAAAATTATTGACTACACGCTGCGTCTCGGCCCGGCTATCGGCATCGTCGGCCTTTACAACATCCAGTTTATTGCCGACAGCCATGACGACGTTTATGTGATCGAGGTAAACCCGCGTTCTTCGCGTACGGTACCGTTTCTCAGCAAGGCGACCGGCGTGCGCATGGCCGACATCGCGACCAAGGTCATTCTTGGCCACTCCCTGAAAGACCAGGGTATTGATGAAGTTTACAAAGCCGAAAAGAAACGCTGGTATGTCAAGGCGCCTGCGTTCAGCTTCTCCAAACTGAAGGGCATGGATACCTATCTGAGCCCCGAAATGAAGTCGACCGGCGAAGCCATCGGCTATGACCGCAGCCTGAAGCGCGCGCTGTACAAGGCGCTGCAGTCCTCCGGTCTGAATGTGGCCAATTACGGCACCGTACTGGTCACGATCGCCGACAGCGACAAGGCCGCTGCGCTTGACCTGGTGCGCCGCTTCTACAATCTCGGCTTCAACATCGAAGCAACGAACGGCACGGCCAAGTATCTGAAAGCACACGGCATCCGCACGCGTGTGCGCAAAAAGCTTTCCGAAAACGGCAGCGATGAAATTCTGGTGGCGCTGCGCCAGGGGCACATCGCCTATGTGATCAACACCATCGACGTTAGCCACGGCGACAGCCATACTGATGGTGCGGAGATCCGCCGCGCCGCCGTTGAAAACAACGTCAGCATGTTTACCTCGCTCGACACGGTCAAGGTGCTGCTCGATGTTCTGGAAGAAATCACGATCGGCGTCTCTACGATCGACGCAGAATAAATTTCATGTGTGAGGCAGCTATGCAAAAGCAAGTATTCTACACCGTTACCAAAAATGTGCCCATTGCAAAGCAGGTCTATCAAATGGACCTGCAGGGCGACACATCCTGCATCACGGCGCCCGGGCAGTTTGTCAACCTCCGGCTGGACGGCAAGTTCCTGCGCCGCCCGATCTCGGTGTGCGACTGGGATGCACAGGGACTGACGATCATTTACAAGGTGGTCGGCGCCGGCACACAGCAGATGAGCGAAATGGCGCCCGGCACGGTGCTTGACACTTTAAGCGGCCTTGGCAACGGTTACACGATCCGCCCGGCTGAAAAGCCGCTCGTCATCGGCGGCGGGGTCGGTGTGCCGCCGCTTTACGCGCTCACAAAAGCGCTGGTGCGCGCCGGTCAAAAGCCGCAGGTCATCCTTGGTTTTAACACGGCGGACGAAGTGTTTTATGAAGATGCGTTTCGTGCGCTCGGCGTGTCTGTCACTGTGGCTACGGCCGACGGCAGCCGCGGCGTAAAGGGTTTTGTGACGGACGCTTTTCCGCAGGATTACGACTATTTTTACACCTGCGGGCCGATGCCGATGTTTCGCGCCGTTGAAAAAATTGCCAAAACGTCCGGGCAGTTCAGCTTTGAGGAGCGCATGGGCTGCGGCTTCGGCGCCTGCATGGGCTGTTCGTGCAAAACAAAAGACGGCTATAAGCGCATCTGCGCCGACGGCCCGGTGCTCGAAAGGGAGGAGATCGTATGGCAGACCTTCGCGTAAATCTTTGCGGCCTTGCGCTTGACAATCCCGTGATCCCGGCCAGCGGCACGTTTGGCTACGGCAATGAGTTCAAGGACTTTTACGACATCAATATACTTGGCTCCTTCAGCTTTAAGGGCACCACAAAGGAGCCGCGTTTCGGCAACCCCACGCCGCGCATTGCGGAGTGCACGGCCGGCATGATCAATGCGGTCGGCCTGCAAAACCCGGGTGTGGAGCATGTGATTCGCGAGGAACTGCCGCGCCTGAAAACCTTTTTCCATAAAAAGGTCATTGCAAATGTTTCGGGTTTTTCGGTGGACGACTACGCCTACACCTGTGCGCTTCTCGACAAAGAGGAGCAGGTCGGCATTCTGGAGGTCAATGTCAGCTGTCCGAATGTGCACGGCGGCGGCATGAGCTTCGGCACCTCGCCCGAATGTGCGGCCGAGGTGACCCGGGCGGTCAAGGCCGTTACCAAAAAGCCGGTGTTTATTAAGCTCAGCCCGAATGTGACCGACATTGTGGCGATCGCAAAGGCGTGTGAGGAGGCCGGCGCCGACGGCATCTGCCTGATCAACACGCTGCTCGGCATGCGCATCGACCTGAAAAGGCGTGCGCCGGTCATTGCCAATAAAATGGGCGGCTTTTCCGGCGCGGCCGTGTTCCCGGTCGCGGTGCGCATGGTTTACCAGGTCGCAAAGGCCTGCAGTGTGCCTGTTATGGGCTGCGGCGGCGTGGAAAGCGCGCGCGACGTGATCGAAATGATGATGGCCGGTGCAACCGCCGTGCAGGTGGGCGCCGCCAATCTGGTAGATCCGTTTGCCTGCAAAAAAATCATTGAAGACCTGCCCGGTGAAATGGAAAAGCTGGGCATTGAAAAACTAAACGATATTATAGGAGTGGTAGACTGATGGGAAAAGACGTAATGATCGCCTGCGATTTTTCAAACGCGAAAACGACCTTTGAGTTTCTCGACATGTTCACATTGCGCAAGCCGTTTGTCAAGATCGGCATGGAGCTTTTTTACGCCGAAGGCCCGTCGATCGTGCGCGAGATCAAAAAACGCGGCCACAAGATTTTTCTGGATCTGAAGCTGCACGACATTCCGAATACCGTGAAAAAAAGCATGGCCGTGCTTGCCGGGCTGGATGTGGACATGACCAATGTGCACGCCGCCGGCACAGTTGAGATGATGCGCGCCGCGCGCGAGGGACTGACCCGGCCGGACGGCACGCGTCCGCTTTTGATCGCGGTCACGCAGCTGACCTCGACCAGCGAGGAGAGGATGCAAAAAGAACTGCTGATCGCATCCTCCATCAACGACACGATCCGCCACTATGCACAAAATGCCAAGGCGGCCGGACTGGACGGCGTCGTCTGCTCGCCGCTGGAATCTGCATTGGTCAAAGATGCGTGCGGCGGCAGTTTCCTGACCGTTACGCCGGGCGTGCGTTTTGCCGGCGGCGACGTTGGCGACCAGGTGCGTGTCACCACGCCCGAAAAGGCTAAAGAAATCGGCTCTGATTATATCGTTGTCGGCCGCGCCATCACGGCGGCGCCGGATCCGGTTGCCGCTTACCAGCGCTGCTGCGACGAATTCATAGGTTAAATAATTAAAGATCAGGAGGGCATATTATGGATTTGAAAAAAACGATTGCAAAAGACCTGCTTTCCATCCGCGCGGTATTTTTAAGGCCGGATGAACCGTTTACCTGGGCTTCCGGCATCAAAAGCCCTATTTACTGCGACAACCGCCTGACGCTCAGCTATCCGGCTGTGCGTGAAGATGTGGAAAACGGCCTGGCAGAGCTTGTAAAAACATATTATCCTGAGGCCGAGGTGCTGATGGGCACTTCCACCGCCGGTATCGCACACGCCGCCATTACGGCATCTATTTTGAACATGCCGATGGGCTATGTGCGCTCCGGCCACAAAGACCATGGCCGCGGCAACCAGATCGAAGGCAAGCTGGAACCCGGTCAGAAAGTCGTTGTTATTGAAGATTTGATCTCAACCGGCGGCTCGGTGCTGGAAGTTGTGGATGTGCTGCGTGAAGCCGGTGCCGAGGTGCTCGGCATTGCGTCCATCTTTACTTACGGTCTGCAAAAGGGTATTGACCGCCTGAACGAGGCCGGTGTGGTCAACCACAGCCTTTCTAATTTTGATGTTCTGGCCGAGACGGCGGCTGAGGAGGGCTATATCAGCGCGTCTGACATTGCCAAGCTGAAGGCGTTTCGCCAGAATCCGTCTGACCCGTCCTGGATGCAGCTTTAAGGTAGGAGGCGGTACTTTATGCGCCATTTTTTAGATACGACTGATTTTACCGTTGACGAGATAGGCGATGTGATCGCACTTGCGCTCGACATTATTGAAAACCATGAAAAGTACGCCGACATATGCCGGGGCAAAAAGCTGGCAACGCTCTTTTTTGAACCCAGCACGCGCACGCGCCTGAGCTTTGAGGCCGCCATGCTGGAGCTCGGCGGTTCGGTGCTCGGTTTTTCCGAGGCGGCCAGTTCTTCTGCATCAAAAGGGGAGACCGTTGCCGATACGGTGCGTGTCGTCGCCTGTTATGCCGACATCATTGCCATGCGCCACCCGCTGGAGGGCGCGCCGCGCGTGGCTTCGCTTAAATCCAATGTGCCGATCATCAATGCCGGCGACGGCGGCCACAGCCATCCGACCCAGACGATGACTGACCTTTTGACGATCCAGCGCGAAAAGGGCCGCCTTGGCCAGATGACGGTCGGCCTGTGCGGCGATCTGAAATTCGGCCGCACGGTCCACAGCTTAATTAAGGCGCTTTCACGCTACAGCGGCATCCGCTTTGTGCTGATCGCGCCGGAGGGTCTCGGCATTCCCGATTACATTAAGACAGATGTGCTTGACAAAAACAGCATCCCTTACCGCGAGGTCGAGCATATGGATGCGGTCATGCCGGATCTGGATATTTTGTACATGACCCGTGTGCAGCGCGAACGCTTCTATTCGGAGGATGAATACCTGAAATACAGAGACGCGTTTGTGCTGGATCTAGACAAGCTGTCAAACGCAAAAAAGGATCTGACCATTATGCACCCCTTGCCGCGCGTCAACGAGATCGCGCCCGAGGTGGACGACGATCCGCGTGCAAAATATTTTGAGCAGGTGCTCAACGGCAAATTTATCCGCGAGGCGCTGATCATTACGCTTCTGCGGTGGGGAGGTCTGCTTTCATGAAGATCGATGAAATCAAGGACGGCGTCGTTTTTGACCACATCCGCGCCGGGCTCGGCATGGAGATCTATAACGCCCTGGCGCTGCGCAATTACGACGGCCAGGTCGCATTGATCCAAAATGCAAAGTCTATTATGATGGGGCGCAAGGACGTTTTAAAGATCGCGTCGTCTGCGCCGGCATTTGATCTCGATAAAGTCGCTTACATCGACCCAAACGTCACCGTTAACTTTATTCGCGGCGGCAAGCTGATCGAAAAGAAAAAGCTTTCCTTGCCGCAGACGGTGCGCGGAATCGTGAAGTGCAAAAACCCGCGCTGCATTACCAACCACGAAAATGTGGAGAGCGTGTTTGTGCTGACAGATGCCAATAACGGCGTTTACCGCTGCCTGTACTGCGAGACGACGGCGTAAATGGAAAAAGAAATGACCCCGGCTGCGCGTGCAGAGCGCAGCGTGATCACGACTTATCGCCGCACCATCTGGAACCGGTTTATCGGCGCCATCCGCGATTACCGGCTGATCAGCCCCGGCGACCGTATCGGCGTGTGCATCAGCGGCGGCAAGGATTCGGCGCTGATGGCGGTGCTGTTTTCGCATTTGCAAAAGTACAGCGAATTTCCGTTTGAGGTGCGCTACATCTGCATGGACCCGGGTTATACGCCGGAAAACCGACAGCTGATCGAGCACAATATGCGCACACTCGGCATTGACGCGCAGTATTTTGAAACGTCGATTTTCCGTTCGGTCGAATCGGTGCAGGACAGTCCGTGTTATCTGTGCGCGCGCCTGCGCCGCGGCTATCTTTACAGCTGTGCACAGGATCTGGGCTGTAATAAAATCGCGCTCGGCCACCATTTTGATGATGTGATCGAGACGACGCTGATGAGCATGCTCTACGGCGCAGAGGTCAAAACGATGATGCCGAAACTGCACGCTGACCATTTTGAAAACATGGAGCTGATCCGGCCGCTGTACCTGGTGCGTGAACACGATATACTGGCCTGGAAAAATTACAACGGCCTGCGGTTTCTGCAGTGTGCCTGCCGTTTCACGCAGGATGTGGCCGACCAGTACCACGACTCGAAACGGCTTGAGGTCAAGAACCTGATCGCAGCCATGAAAAAGGTCAATCCCCAGGTCGACATCAACATTTTCCGCAGCATGGAAAATGTCAACGTCGGCCAGGTCATTGCCACCAAGAAAAATAAAATCAAAAAATCATTTCTGGAAGATTACGATAAATAGGGAAAAGCTGCCCGCAAATTGCGGACAGCCCTCAGACTGTCGAAAAAGCCGGATGGACCGCGCAATAAATTACGGGAGAAAAGAATCGCTTTCCAGCCACGAAGTACA